>JAYVSF010000585.1:0-17011 GCA_043775605.1 Myxococcales bacterium | reverse complement strand
TCGACGATGATGCTCGACGAGGTCTCGGACGGCGGGTCGATCAGCTCGCCGAGATCGTCGTCCTCGACCTCGATGCCCTCGCGCGTGGGATCGACCTCGACCGTGCCCGAGCTGTCGCCGACGTCGAGGTGATCGAGCGACGGCGACGACTGCCGGTCGGTGGTCCGACGCTCGCCGTGCTTGCCAATCGCCAGCGGCTTGGTGAAGCTGCCCGAGCGGCCGTGGCCGGGCGCGTCGCCGCCGCGGTGGGTCGGGTAGTGCTTGGTGTCGCCGTCGGGCTCGCTCAGGCCGTCGGCGCTGGTGGCCCGGGCCTCGTCGGCGGCGACCGCGTGGCGGGCCTCGGCCAGCAGCGCGGCGATCGTCGGATCGCCGTGGGCCAGCTCGCGGGCCCGCTCGAGGGTCTCGACCGCGGCGAAGGCGTCGCCCTTGCGCAGCAGCGCCTCGCCACGCAGCTGGTGAGCGCCGGCGTTGCCCTCGCCAGCCTCGATCGCCACCCGCATCTCGCCCAGGACCTCGTCGTACCGGCGCAGCGCCAGCAAGGCCTGGCCGAGCACCAGCCGACCGGCGACGTCCGACGGCTTGGCCAGCAGGCCCAGGCGGCAGATCTTGACCGCCTCCTGGTACTGGCCCGCGGCGATCAGAGCCTGGCCGCGGCTCACGAAGTCCGTCGATGACACGTCAACGAAATTCTAGCGCGAACCGCGGGATTGCGCGCGGTCGTAGAGGGTGGGAGCCTTCGACTCGCACCCTCTGGTCGATCGGGCGGTCCCGGCGAGAACGCCGGTGCCGCCCTCACAGGGTTGGCAGAAACCAACCCCGCGTCATCGATCGATCGGTCCGGCACCAGAGTGCCGGTCCGATCTCGACACTCAACCCCGGCCCGAGCTGCGCTCGGAGCCTCAGCCAGGGAGAGCCGGCGAACCTGCGGTTCGCCTCACGGCCTCGCCACGGTTGACGTGCCGTCGTCGAGCTCGGCGACCTCGGCCAGGCCCGGCATCGCCTCGCCGCGGACCCGGCGCTCGTCGACCACCCGCCAGGCCGCGCCCTGCCGCTCCCAGCGCTCGCGGACCCAGGTGTCGTGGACCGTGCCCTGCGAGTCGAGGAACCAGGTCAGCTTGACCTGGATCTCGGCGCGATCGCCGTGGGCGGCGACCCGCACCACCTCGTAGTCGGTGATCCGCAGGTCCTTGGCCAGCGCCTCGCGCTCGTCGAGGAACTGGTCGCGCTCGGCCGGCGGCACCGCGAGCGCGGCGGCGGTGAACCGCTGCCAGCGCACGCCGTCGTTGTAGGTCTCGACCGTCTCCATCAGGACATCGCGCTGGGCGGCGCCGCCGCAGCCGAGCCCGAGCGCGACCGCGAGCGCGGCGGTCCCGACGACGATCGCGCGCGGATATCGACTCATGATTCGCTCCCCTGGCCGCGCTTGGCGCGGACGCTGCGGATCGACGCGAGGTCGGCCTTGCCGAGCTCACGGGTAACGATGAGCGTGCCGAGGAACGACAGCCCGACGATGCCGGCCTCGATCAGCGTCGGCAGCGGCCGGGTCCACGGGATGAGCCGGCCGACCGTCATCGCCACGGCGACCGCCAGCCCCACCCGGGCCAGGGTCGCGACCGGCAGGAACGCGCCGAGCTTGCGGTGGAGGAAGAAGCCGGCGACCAGCGCGCCGATCAGCATCGAGCACGAGGTCACCGTCGCCGCCGCCACCAGCACGTCCTGGCCCGGGTCGAACCGCGGGATGACGATGAGGTTGCCGATCACCGCGATCACCAGCGTGACCGCGGCGCTGATGATGGCCTCGCGGGTCAGGCCGGCGCCGTTGAGCACGGTGCCGGCGATCGCGAACACCGAGAACGCGACGTTGCCGAGCGCCAGCACCATCAGCGCCGGCGCGCCCAGCCGGGCGTAGTCGGCGGCGTACGGGATGGCGAGCAGCGGCTGCGGGTTGGCCGCCATCACCACCGCCAGCGCGGTCGCGAAGATGAGCGAGTAGCGCAGGGTGACATTGATGTAGCGCCGCGTGGTCTCGCGGTCGTCGTCGAAGGTCGAGCGCGACACCAGCGGGAACACCACGAACGTGGCCGCGATGATCGCCTGGTAGCTGAGCCGGGCCAGGTTCTGGACCGCGCGGTAGTAGGCGACCTGGACGTCGGCGAGCGACGACGGATCGATCGCGAAGCCCGCGGCCTTGCGGGCCCAGGGCATGGCCTGATCGAGGCCGGCCCGCAGCGACGTCGCGTGATCGGCGTACCAGGTGTGGGTCAGCCGCTTGAGCAGGAGCTGATCGACGAACATGATCAGGTTGAGCAGGATCAGGTAGACCGCGACCTTCGCAAAGTAGCGGATCATCGGCCGCACCGGCACCCGGTCGGCGGCGGCGACCTTGCCGGGCAGGCCGATCACGACCGACGCGATGAGCAGGATCGCGAACGCGGCAGTGACCCAGCCGGCGTACGCGCCGATCACGCCGAAGCCGAGCGTGGCCAGCCCGAGGATGCCGCCGGCGCGCAGGGTCGCCATCGTCATGTCGAGCTGGGCCTGGCGCTTGAACATGCGCAGGCCGTTGGCGGTGCCGACCATCACCGAGTAGAAGGCGTAGGCGGCGATGATGGTGCCGGCCAGCATCAGCGGCGCGACCTTGCTGGCGTCGTGCATCAGCCACGCGACCAGCGGCGCCGAGGCGATCACCAGCAGCGCGAGCGGCAGGCCGACCCACAGGTGCATGCGCAGGCCGGCGGCCTCGACGGCGCGCGCGGTCTCGGGTCGCTGGGCGGTGAACCGCGACACCGCCTGGATCGAGCCGGTGACCATGACGTTGTTGAACGGCGACACCACCGACGCGACAACGCCGTAGGCGCCGAACACGGTGCGCGACAGGATCGCGGTCAGCCGGAACTCGATGACCGCGCCGATGATCATGAAGTAGAGCTTGGCGACCGCGATGTAGAGCACGCCCTTGCCGGCGTTGGTCGCCGGCGCGGCGGCTGGCGGCTCGGCCGAGGTCGCCGGCGCAAGGTCGTCGCTCACACGCGACCTCGACCGGTGGCACAGGACGGACGGAACTCCACGGTCCCCGGTATCACGCGGCGATCACGCGGGCAATTTTTGCGGCCGCCCGCCGCTCCAACCTGCGACGGGACTCCTCCACCCGGGCGCCTACTCTGCCGGCCCGAATGCCCGTACACTGCAGGCGGTCGCTGGCCGAGCTGCGTGGCAGGTGACGGGCGGATGAATCGCGTACCCCCACCATGGAAGTCCCTGGCCACGCGCCTCCTGGCGCACGAGGCCACCGCCGGCAGGACCGCGCTCCAAGGCCCGGCCGCGACGCGGGTCTGCGAGCGCTGGCGGGAGCTGCTGACCACGCTGCTCGGCGCCGAGGGATTCCGGGCCCTGCTCGCCCGCACCCTGACCCTGGCCCAGGTCGACGCACCCGCGCTGCGCACCACGACGGTCGCCGCCGATGGCCGGCTGGTCGACCTGACCGTGGCGGCGCGCGGCCCAGCCGGGCCACCGTTCGCGCGGGCCGAGGTCGTCCTGGTCGGGCACCTGCTCGGGCTCCTGGTCACGTTCATTGGCGAGAGCCTCGACGGCGTGCTCGCCGAGATCACGCGCATCGTCCAGGCCACCAACCCCAGCATGGTGGTGGTCGACTCGTTCCGCACCGTCGTGCGCAAGGCGCTCGGCACCGCCAGCGAGACCGGCGTGCAGGCGTTCTCGCGCACCCTCGGGCTGCACGGCGCCAAGCCGAGGACCGCGAACCCGCGTCGGCTGTCGACCGGCATCGCCACCCTCGACGCCATGCTGGGCGGCGGCATCCTCGAGGGCGACAGCGTACTGGTGTCGGGCCCGTCGGGCCCCGGTCGGTCGACGAGACCGTGATGCGCGGCGGCAACCACAGCAAGGACATCCGCGAGTACGTCATCGGCGATGACGGCCTGACCATCCTCGAGCCGCGCCACACCGACTACGGGCGGCTGACCACCGGCATCCCGCAGCAGATCGGGCAGTCGCCGTTCGAGACCGCATCCGAGCCGAAGGCCAGGCGGTAACTGCGATGAGCCTCGGTCCCACCCACGCCGGCGCGGTCGGCGAGCCGGACGCCCTGGCGCTGATCGAGGTCGTGGGCGGCAGCCACGTGATGACCCATGCCAACCCGGCGTTCTGCCGCCTGCTGGGCGTCCGCCGCGAGGACGTCCTCGGCCGGCCGCTGGCCGACGTGCTACCTCGGGGCCCGATCGGCACGGCCCTGCTCGAGCGCCTGACCCGGTCCCAGGCCGACCTCGACCAGGCCGGCGGCGGCGCGGCCGAGGTCGAGCCGACGGTGTGGCTGGCCGCGAGTTGGCCAGCGCTGGAGCGCGGCGAGCCGGCGGTCGGCGTCGTCATCGGCCTGGCCCGGGTCGCCGGCGCCCATCGGGACGTGGTCGCGGTCAACCAGGCCCTGGTACTGACCGGCCTGCGGTTGCACGAGGCCACCGACGCCGCCGAGCGGGCCAACGAGCGGCTCGAGCGCGAGATCGCGGCCCGCACCGAGGTCGAGGCCGCGCTGGGAGCCACCCGCCGCCAGCTCGAGGTCGAGGCCCAGGCCCTGGCCCACGTGCACGAGTCGAGCGCGCGGCTCTGGCACGCCCGCGATCTGGCCGCGAGCATCGACGGCATGCTCGACGCCGCCATGACGCTGGTCGGCGCCGACCTGGGCTGCGTCCAGCTCCTGATCTCGCCGAGCCGCGGGCTCGAGCTGCTCCTCCACCGCGGCTTCTCGCCCGACCTCGCCGCCCGCTTCGCCGCGGTCGCGGCCGACGACGCCTCGGCCATCGGCCAGACCCTGCGGACCCGACAGCAGACCCTCGTCGACGACGTGATGGTCGACCCCGGGTACGCGGCCGACCGGGCGCTGGCCACCGCCGCCGGCTATCGCAGCGTCCAGGCCACACCGCTCCTCGGCGTCGACGGCGCCGTGCTCGGCGTCGTGTCCACCCACCACCGCGCCCCGGGCCGGCCGTCGGCCCTGCACCTGCGGCTGCTCGATCTCTACGTCCGCCAGGTCGCCGCCGTCATCGAGTCGATGCTGGCCCGGGCCGCGCTGGTCGACTCCGAGGCCCGCGTCCGGTTCATGGCCGAGTCGATGCCGCAGAAGATCTTCACCGCCACCGCCGCGGGCGAGATCGACTATTTCAACCGGCAGTGGCTGGAGTTCACCGGGCTACCGTTCGAGCAGCTCCGCGGCTGGGGCTGGGCCGAGGTCATCCACCCCGACGACGTCGCCGACAACGTCCAGCGCTGGCGCCACGCGCTCGCCACCGGTGAGCCATTCCTGCTCGAGCACCGCTTCCGCCGGGCCGACGGTGCCTATCGCTGGCACCTGACCCGGGCGGCGGCGATGCGGAGCGACGACGGCGCGATCCGGATGTGGATCGGCTCGAACACCGAGATCCACGATCAGAAGCTGATGATGGAGCAGCTCGGGGCCGCGGTCCGCGACAAGGACGCGTTCCTGGCGATGCTGGCCCACGAGCTGCGCAATCCGCTGGCGCCGATCCAGAGCGCCGCCCACGTCTTGCGCCTGCTCGACAGCGACGACCCCCGGCTGGTCCGGGCCCAGGCGATCATCGAGCGCCAGGCCGACCACCTGGCCCGCCTCGTCGACGATCTGCTCGACGTGTCCCGGCTGCAGAAGGGCAAGATCCGCCTGGTCCGCGAGGTCATGGATCTGACGGTGGCGATCCGCCACGCGCTGGAGTCGTGCGAGCACCTGATCACCGCGCAACGTCACACCGTCACGGTCGACCTGCCGGCCGCGCCGTTGCTGATCGACGCCGACCCGGTGCGGGTCGATCAGTGCCTGGTCAACCTGATCGCCAACGCCGCCAAGTACACGGCCCCGGGCGGGGCCATCCACGTGGCGGCTGGTCGCGACGGCGGCGACGCGGTGTTCAGGATCAAGGACAACGGCATCGGCATCGAGGCCGGCATGCTGCTGCGGATCTTCGAGATCTTCGCCCAGGCCACCCAGGCCCTGGCCCGTAGCCAGGGCGGCCTCGGGCTGGGCCTGACGCTGGTCCACGAGCTGGTCGAGTCGCACGGCGGCAGCGTCCTGGCCTCGAGCCCGGGGCTAGGCAAGGGCAGCGAGTTCATCGTCCGCCTGCCGGCGGTCGACGCGGCGGTGCTGCCGGTGGCGGCGGCGGTGCCGGCGGTGCCCGACCCGGCCCGCAGCCGCCACGTCCTGGTCGTCGACGACAGCGCCGACAACCGCGAGTCGATGGAGATGTTCCTGGCGAGGCTGGGTCACATCGTCGAGCTGGCCGAGGACGGCGAGCAGGCGGTGGCGCAGGCGCTGGCCGGCCGCCCCGAGGTGGCGTTCGTCGACATCGGCCTGCCGGGCCTCGACGGCTACGAGGTCGCCCGCGCGATCCGGCAGCAGCCGGACGGCGCGCAGACGGTGCTGATCGCGGTGTCGGGCTACGGCCAGCCCGAGGACAAGCGGCGAGCGCTCGAGGCCGGCTTCGACCTCCACCTCACCAAGCCGGTGCCGCCGGCGCGCCTGCGCGAGGTCCTGCGCGACCTCGACCAGCTCCGGGCTGCGCGCGGCGCCTGACGCTCGCGGGCCTTGTCAGGGCGAGTCAGGACGCGGGGCGGGTGACGACCAGGTGGGCGGAGCCGCCGGCGTCGACGTAGCCGAAGCGGAAGGGCAGCTTGTGGCGCGGGTTCTTCCGCCACAGCGCGCGGAAGTCGGAGACGTCGCGGCCGTGGCGCGCGCCGGCGCCGCCGAGGAAGGCGCCGTTGAACGTGCCGTAGGTGTCCTGGACCAGGCCGGCGGCGGCGACGTAGCGCGGCGGGATGCCGGTGGAGTCCGACAGCATCCAGGCCAGGTGCGCCAGCATGTAGTCGCGGAAGGTCGAGAACGCGTCCTCCCACAGCAGGTAGCTGCCACCCTTCACCAGGAACGTGACCTTGCCCTTGCGCTCGAGGTAGCGGAGCAGCTGCGGCTGCTTGGCCAGCGAGTCGTTGGCCAGGTTCCAGCCGATGTGGCGATGGACCCGGATCCGGCCGAGGGGATCGCCGACCTTGCGGAAGCTGATCTCGACGTTGGCGAACGCCTCGGTGAAGTTGGGGTCGAGCCAGCTGCCCTTGCGCGAGGCCGCGGTGGCGTGCTTGCGCTTGCCCCGCGCCGACGCGGCGGCCTTCTCGGCGGTCGCCGCGTCCATCGCCGCGATCTCGGGCTGATCGTAGTAGTGCAGGCTGCCGTCGTCCTCGATCCGGAAGAACCGCATGTCGACCGGCTCGTAGCCGTTGAAGGCCAGGCCGAGCAGGAACGACGACACCTGGGCCGGCAGATCGATGCGCTGCGACGACGACAGGTTGACGCTGGTGTTGGAGCCGACGGTCAGCGTGCCGCCGAGCGCGGTGCGCAGCTCGCCGAGGCTCGAGCCGAGCGACGCCGCGGTCAGGCCGCCGATCCGGCGGGGGTCACCCGACAGCTCGAGCGAGATCGTCGTGATCTCGTCGGCCTCGGGGAACGCGGCCAGCGCCGAGATCAGGTCGCCGCCGCCGAACGGGTAGACCACGGTCCGCGGCGCGCTCGCCGGGATCATCGCGTCGAAGACCGGCCGGACCTGGGCCGCCAGCCGATCGCGATACTTCTGCTCGACCGCTGCGATCCGCTTGCAGTGGCCGAGGACGACCTTGGCCCGCTTGGGGTCGGCGATCTGCTCGCCGTTGCCGCACGCGACCTCGCGGAACAGCTGGCGGACCTCTGCGTCGAAGTGCGCGCCGCTGGGCGGCGGCGGCGCGGGTGCGCCGGGACCGGCCGACGCCGGCGCGAGGCCGGCCACGAGGAGGGTCACGATCAGCGCGGCCTGGCGCGCGAGCCCGGACGACGACGAGGACGAAGGCGAAGTGGGGGCCATGGCTTCCTGATGAAACGTGTGAGGGGCGGCGGTAGTTACGGGATCGTCGCCGTTACCGTTACCGTCGCCGTCGCCGTCGCCGTCGCCGTCAACGATCACGTTCACGATCAACGACGACGGAGAGCACTAGACGTCGGCGAGCGAGCCCTCGTACATCTTGTCGAGCAGCGGCGCGTACTTCTTCTCGACCGCCTTGCGCTTGACCTTGAGGCTCGGGGTCAGCTCACCCTCCTCCACCGTCAGGTCGCGCGGCAGGATCTGGAACTTCTTGACCGTCTCCCACTTCGCGATCTGCTTGTTGACCTGATCGATGAACGGCTGGATCAGCGCGGCGACCTCGGCCGAGCCGACCAGGGCCGTGTAGTCCTTGCCGCCCAAGCCGGCGCCCTGCGCCCACTTCTTGATCGTCTCCTCGTCGAGCGTGAGCAGCGCGGTACAGAAGTTGCGGCGGTCGCCGTGGACGATGACCTGGCTGACGTACGGGCACGCCGCCTTGATCTTGCCCTCGATGTGCTGGGGCGCGACGTACTTGCCGCCCGAGGTCTTGATCAGGTCCTTCTTGCGATCGGTGATCCGCAGGAAGCCGGCGGCGTCGATCTCGCCGATGTCGCCGGTCCGCAGCCAGTGGTCCTCGGTCAGGGTCGCCGTCGTCTCGTCGGGCAGGTTGTGATAGCCCTGCATGATCCCGGGGCTGCGCATCAGGATCTCGCCGTCCTCGGGCGCGAGCTTGACCTCGGTGCCCGGCAGCGGCATGCCGACCGAGCCGAACGCGAACTTGGTCGGCCGGTTGACGAAGCTGGCGGCGCTCGACTCGGTGAGGCCGTAGCCCTCGACGATCAGGATGCCGCAGGCGTGGAAGAACTCGGCGATCTCGCGCGACAGCGGCGCCGAGCCCGACACGAACAGCTTGAGCCGGCCGCCGAACCGGGCCTTGAGCTTGGCGAACACCAGCTTCTCGGCCAGGCGGTTCTTGATCGCGAGCAGCCCGCTCGGCTCCTTGCCCTGCTGGCGCAGCGCCGACACCTGCTTGCCGACGCCGATCGCCCACTGGAAGATCCGCCACTTCATCCCGCCGCCGTCCTTCGCGCCCTGGACGACCTTGTTGTAGACCTTCTCGAAGATCCGGGGCGCGGCCGCCATCAGGGTCGGCTTCACCACCGCCAGGTTGTCGATGAGCTTGGGGATGCGGCCGTCGATCGCCAGGGTGTGGCCGATGCGGACGTGGCCGCCGGTGAGGACCTTGCCGAAGCTGTGCGACAGCGGCAGCCACAGGTACTCGAGGTCGCTCGGCACGATGAGCTGCATCGCCTCCATCGCGTCGCCGGTGTAGGCCCAGCACTCGTGCAGCAGGCGCACGCCCTTGGGCTTGCCGGTGGTGCCCGAGGTGTAGATGAGGGTGGCGAGCTCGCTGCCCTTGATGCCGGCGACGACGTCGTCGATGGCCTTGGGCTCGCGCGCGAGCTCGGCGTGGCCCTTGGCCTCGAGCTCGGCGAGCGTGGTCACCCAGTCGCCGTCCTTGGGGTCGGCCGAGCCGTCGATCAGCACCACCCGCTCGAGCCCGGGCATCGCCGCCTTCTGGGCCCGCAGCTTGGCGATCTGGCCGGCGTCCTCGGCGAACACGATCCGCGTGGTCGAGTCGTGGAGGATGAACGCGCACTCCTCGGCGGTCGACGACGGATAGACCGTGGTGGTCGCGCCGCCGCCGCACAGGATGCCGAGATCGATCAGCACCCACTCGAGACGGGTGCTGCTGAGGATGCCGACCCGGTCCTCGCGGCCGAGGCCGTGGGCGCGCAGCCCGGCGGCGATGGCCTTGACCCGGTCGCCGGCCTGCCGCCAGGTCATCGCCCGCCACTCGTCGCCGACCGGGTAGCGGTAGGCCTCGCGATCCGGGGTCTCGGCGAGGCGCTTCAGGAACGCCCCGGGGATCGAGGTGGTCTGGCGGATCAAGGTCTCGGGCGCGGTCGAGGTGGCCATGGGTCTCCCTGCAGCGAATGCCGCCGCATTCTGCCCGCCGCCCCCCGGCCGCGCAATCGCCGGGGCCCCCGTCCGGCCCCTCTACCCGCCCCGCACACCCGCGCGGACCAGCGCTTGCGCCACCGACGTTCTGCAGGAGCCCCTGGCCGCGAGCTCCATCAACTCGGCGACGTGGCCAAGGTGATAGCCGGCCAACGCGGCTCCGCCGGTCAGGTAGAAGTCGTGCTCGCGGCCGAAGAATGCACGCAGCACGTCGCGCTGCAGCGGCGTGAGCGGGCTATCCGGCGAGGAGGCCATCGGCACGCCATCCATAGATCAAGAAGCGCCAGAAGCCGTAACTGCGACCGATGCGGGACCGGAGTCGGTCCAGTGCGTGGCCGACGTCGGCGGGACGCACGAAGCGCCACACCTCGATATCGCGAGCCTCGCGCAGCATCTTGCCGAGCAGGCGATCGCGTTCGTACGAGGGCGGACCGGCAAGGATCGCGCGCCGCTCTCCGTTCGACACATCCTCATCCCAGAGGAAGTACGGCCGGCGATCATCGCACCCCATGTCGGTCGTGATCGGTCGCACCCCGCTACGGCAGCAGAGGGGGCGCTGGGCCGGCGGTCAGATCGCGACCTGGCGAGCCTTTGACAACACTGCTAGCATATGTTAGCAATGTTGCATGGTGGATCCTGCCCGCAAGGTGCTGTTCCTGCGCGCGATGCCGACCGACCTGGTCAGGGAGATCAAGGCCCTGGCCGCCCGACGGGGCCAGACCTTGACGACGGTCGTCGCGGAGGCGCTGGCGCGCTCGCTGGGGGTCGAGGCCGGCGGCGCGCCCGACGAGCTGGCGGCTGACATGGCGTGGTACGCCGCCGAGCATCCCAAGCTGGCGAGCCGGTACGGTGGCGAGTACGTCGCCATCGTCGATCGCGCCGTCGTCGATCACTCCCGTGACTTCGACGTGCTCGCTCGACGCGCCTTCGCGACGTACGGTCACCGTAGCATCTTCATGCCGCGGGTCGTCGCGCAGGTCGTGCCCGAGGTTCGCGTCCGCTCGCCGCGCCGAGTCGCTCGGTGACGTCGCGCTCGCCGTACGATGCGAGCTATCGACCACCGGCACCCGTGCTCCCGGTCGGCATCTCGGCGCTCGGTTCGGACCCCGTGATGGTGCCGATGCTGATCGACACCGGCGCTGACGTGACCCTGGTCCCAGCCGCGATCGTGCGGCAACTCCGACTTCCTCGCGTCGACACGATCATCGTGTCAGGGTTCGGGGGCGCGAGGCTGCGAGCCGACGTCTACGCCGCGACGCTGGAGCTCGGGGGTACGCAGGTCGTCGCTCGTGTCGTCGGCTCGGACGAGGCCCTCCTGGGCCGCGACGTGCTCGAGAAGATCGTGCTGGAGCTCGACGGCCCCCGGTCGCAGCTGACCGTACAAGCACGTCCACGACGACGTGGCGCCTGACGCGGTCCTCAGATCGCGACCTGGTTGACGACCTCGTCGAACAGGCCCTCGAACAGGATGCCGGTGAAGTAGCGCTCGGCGGTGTCGGGCAGGATCACGACGATGGTCTTGCCGGCGAAGCGCGGCTCGCGGGCCAGGCGGTCGGCGACCACCATCGCGGCGCCGCACGAGATGCCGACCAGCATGCCCTCCTCCTTCGCCAGCCGGCGGGCCATCGCCACCGACTCGTCGTTGGACACGTGCTGGACCTCGTCGACCAGGCTGAGGTCGAGGTTCTTGGGCACGAAGCCGCCGCCGATGCCCTGGATCTTGTGCGGGGCCGGCTTGACCTCCTCGCCCTTGAGGGTCTGGCTGATCACCGGCGAGTGGATCGGCTCGACCGCGACCGAGTGCAGCGGCGTGCCGCGGGTGTGCTCCCAGTAGCGCGACACGCCGGTGAGCGTGCCGCCGGTGCCGACCCCGGACACGAAGACGTCGACCTTGCCGTCGGTGTCGTCCCAGATCTCGGGGCCGGTGGTGGTCTCGTGGATCCTGGGGTTGGCCGGGTTCTCGAACTGCCTCATGAGCACGTAGCGGGTCGGATCGCTGGCGCCGATCTCCTCCGCCTTGGCGATCGCGCCCTTCATCCCGAGGGCGCCCGCGCTGAGCACCAGCTTGGCGCCGAGCGCGGTCACGACCTTGCGCCGCTCCATGCTCATGGTCTCGGGCATGGTCAGGATGCACTCGATGCCGCGCGACGCGGCGGCGAACGCCAGCGCGATGCCGGTGTTGCCGCTGGTGGCCTCGACGATGGTCTTGCCGGGCCCGAGCAGCCCTTGCTCCTCGGCGTCCCAGACCATGGCCGCGCCGATCCGGCACTTGACCGAGTAGGCCGGGTTGCGGCCCTCGATCTTTGCCAGCACGGTGGCGCCGGCGCCGGCGGTGATGCGGTTGATGCGGACGAGCGGGGTGCGCCCGATGCTGCGAGAGTTGTCGTCGAAGATGTTGGCCATGGTTCCTCGGCGCCCCGGTCCGGCGGTGGCGCTGGCGACACTATCCGTTATAACGGACACCGTGACAAGGGTCGCCGGCCGATCGCGTCGGGCGCTGACCGCCGGGCGCGCGCCCGCCGCCCGCGGTAGCTTCGGGCGGTGCCGCGTCTCCCCCGCCGTCGCTCTCGCCCCGATCGTCGCCCGCCTCCGCGCCCGGTCCTGGCAACGCCGTACGGGCTCCTCGTGGTCCTCGCCCTGGCCGGCTGCCCGGCCCACCCCCCACCGGTCGGGCCGGCTGGCAAGGCCTTCACCGGCTGCCTGCCGCTGACCGGCACCAGTCGCTCGGCGTTGCGGCTCGGGCCCGGCGGCCGCTACCTGTACTGGACCGAGCAGGTCCGGCTGTACGGCTACGAGGACGCCTGGCCCTCGACCGAGGTCGTGCGCTGGCCGGTCGCCGGCGGCGCGGTCGAGCCGCTCACCAACCTGATGGAGAACCCCTACCGGGTGCTGGCCGACGGCCGGCTGGTCGGGATCCGCAAGGACGCCGGGGTCGCGGTGTGGAGCCCGGCCGGTTCGGCGCTGGTGTCGCTGTCGGGCACGGTCGATCACCTCGAGCTGCTGGCCAGCGAGTCCGCGGTGGTCTACCGCGAGGGCGAATCGATCTGGCGCCAGCCGCTCGATCGCCAGGCCGCGCACTGGCTGGGCTACGCCGACGCGCTGCTCGGCGTCGACGGCGACAGCGTGTTCTACCGCAACAGCACCAGCGACCACGCGAAGCTGTACCGGCTCGACGCCGGCACCGGCCAGGCCACCGAGCTGCCGTACCTCGACGACGTCATCAAGGCGGTGTCGGGCGGCCTGATCGTCCAGAACGACCTCGGCATCAGCGTCCGGCCACCCGACGGCGGCGAGCTCAAGCCCCTCCTGACCGGCGACGGCTGGCAGATCCGGGTCGGCCCCGACGGGGTCAAGGCCTGGCGCAAGGTCGGCCCCCGGCTCGACGGCGCGATCGTGACCGGCGCCGGCGCCGACAGGCTGCCGCCGGTGCTGGGCGGCGACAGCCTCGAGGGCTTCGTCCGGGTTCCGGACGGTCGGGTCGCCTACCTGGTCGGCCACGATCTCGACGGCGACGGCGAGATCACGACCGGCGACGAGGTCGACGTCTGCCTGGCCGCCGGCGACAGCCGCGAGGTCCGGGTCGAACCGCGCACCGCCCCGACCAGCTGGCGCCAGGCCGGCGTCGCCGTGGCCGCGCTGGTCAAGGATCGGCTGGGCGGCGGCACCTGGCACTTCGCCGCCGGCGACGCGGTGCCCGGCGTCTACATCGAGACCCCGAGCAAGCGCGACGGCCACCCGGCGATCTGGGCCGACCTCCGCACGCTCGCGACCGCCGTCAGCGCCGCCACCGGCGACCGGACCCTGTTCGTCGACGTCACGTACGCCGACGGCAAGCGCGGGTTCAGCGAGTGGTGGGCCGGCACCGGCCGGCGGGTGGCCTGGGCCGGGACCGGCGGCGCCACCGTGCCCGACCTCGCCGACTACGACGCCCTCATCACCACCACCGCGCTGGCCGACCTGCCGACTGACGAAGACGACGACGGCGAGGGCAGCGGCGGCAGCAGCGACGACGGCGGGGCGCAGGCCCACTGCGCCGGCACGGTCACGAACGTCAGCGGCCACAAGCTGGTCGAGCTGGTCGCCGACTGCGTCAGCGGCGTCGTGGACGATCCGATCAACCTCGTGCCCGCCGACCTCGCGCCCGGCCAGACCGGCAGTTTCGACGGCATCGTCAAGCGGGCCAGCGGCGCCAACCTGGCGATCTCGGTCCACACCGGCGACGGCCGCGACGAGCTGCCGGCGTTCGCCACCGACCGTCACCAGAAGTACGTCGACGTCGAGGCCGCGGCCAGCGAGGTCGTCGATCGGACCCGGCTGATCTACCGCGACGCCTCGCCTGGCACCGGCCGGGTCATGGTCCATGTCTCGGCGCCCGACGACTTCGGCCGCTGGTCGGGGCAGGCGCAGGAGCAGGCCGCCGGCACCGCCGAGGAGGTGTTCACCCGGCTCGGCGGGATCGCGCTCGGGGGCGAGGCCGGCGACGAGCTCCGCCTGCGGATCACCGCCGGCGACGACACCTTCTGGTTCGAGGACGGCCACATCACCAGCTCCGACCACGACTGAGCCTGAAAGATGCACAGCCTCCGATGACGGAGCTGTCGCCAGCGCTGGCCCTGCGACTCGAGCGCCTGGCGCAGCTGTGGCGGCAGGAGCAGGCCACCGCGCGCGCCCAGTTCGTCGCCAGCCGCCAGGGCACGTCGCTGGCGACCCGGGTCGCGCGCGGGCTGGCCCTGCCCGACCTGGTCGTCGCCGACTTTCGGCCGGCGCCCGGCGGCCGCACCCGGGTCCGCTTCACCCCGCCGCGCGCGACCGACCTCGACGACCTGCGGCTGGGCCCGGGCGATCCGGTGCTGCTGTGGCAGGTGGCGCCGGGCGAGCCCGAGGCGGTGCGCGGGGTGCTGGCTCGGCGCGAGCAAGGCGACGTCTGGGTGATGATCGACGGCGATCTGCCCGAGGCGCTGGCCGAGAACGGTTGCAACCTCGACGCCGAGGCGCCGGAGTCGACCTTCGTGCGCGGCGAGCGCGCGATCGCGCGGGCCCTGGCGGCCAAGGCGACCGCGCCCCTGGCCCGGATGCTGGCGGTCTTGACCGGCGAGCGCGCGCCGACCCGCGATCGGGCGGTGACCTGGACGCCGTTCGACGACGCGCTCGACGACGCCCAGCGGGCCGCGATCGAGGCGGCGCTGGCCGCCCACGAGGTCGCGCTGATCCACGGCCCGCCCGGCACTGGCAAGACCCGGACCCTGGTCGAGCTCATCCGGCAGTGCGTGGCCCGCGGCGAGCGGGTGCTGGCGACCGCGCCGTCGAACACCGCGGTCGATCACCTCGGCCTGCAGCTCGCCGCGCGCGGGGTCGCGGTGGTCAGGCTCGGCCACCCGGCCCGGGTCGCGCCCGCGCTCGAGGCCCGCACCGTCGACGCCCTGGTCGCGGCCTCCGACGGCGCCGCCTTGGCCCGCGAGCTCGGCGATCGCGCCCGCGACCTCCGCCGCCGGGCCTACGGCAAGCGCGGCGCGGAGGCTCGCGAGCTGTGGCGCGAGTGTCGTGGGCTCGAGCGCGACGCCCGGGCCGCGCTGACCGAGGCCGAGGCTCACGTCGTCGGTGGCGCCCCGGTGCTGCTGGCGACCTGCACCGGCGCCGACTCGCGCGCGCTGGCCGACGCGACCTTCGCGACCGTGGTCATCGACGAGGCCACCCAGGCGCCGGATCCGCTGGCGCTGATCGCGATGGCCCGGGGCGCGCGGGTGATCCTGGCCGGCGATCCCCACCAGTTGCCGCCGACCGTGATCGACGTCGACGCGGCGCGGGCCGGCCTCGGCACCACCTGGTTCGAGCGGCTGGCCCGGACCGCGGGCGCGCCGATGCTGGTGACCCAGCACCGGATGCACGCCGACATCATGCGCTTCCCTTCGACCAGCAAGTACGGCGGCGCGCTGGTCGCGGCCCCGGCGGTCGCCGGCCACAGCCTCGACGACGTCGGGGTCCGGCCCGATCCCGAGCGCGGCCACGCGCTGTGGCTGCTCGACACCGCCGGCAAGGACTGGGGCGATCGCCAGGGCGGCCTCGGCGCCGCCGACGGCGACCACGCCGATCGGTCGACCTGGAACCCCGAGCAGGCCGAGCGCACCGCCCGCGAGGTCCGCCGGCTGCTGGCCCGCGGGGTCGCCGCCGAGGACGTCGCGGTGATCGCCGCCTACGACGCCCAGGTCCGGCGCCTGCGCACGTTGCTGGCCGCCGAGCGCGCCGCCGGGCTCGAGATCGCCACCGTCGACGGCTTCCAGGGCCGCGAGAAGGAGGCGGTGGTGGTCGACCTGGTCCGGTCCAACCCCGACGGCGTGATCGGCTTCCTCGCCGACACCCGGCGGATGAACGTGGCCCTGACCCGGGCCCGTCGCTTCCTGCTGGTGGTCGGCGACTCGGCGACCCTCGGCGAGCACCCGTACTACGCGGCGATGATCGCTGCCATGGACGACCTCGGCGCCCACGGCAGCGCCTGGGCCGACGACGGCGACGTCCTACCGTAGGACGCGCGCTATTCGAAGGCGAGGCCGAGGCCGGCGGGCCGACCGGGCGCGGCGGCGCGGTGCCAGGTGACCCGCACCGGGATGCGCTCGTTGCTGCCAGCGCGACGCAGCCGGCCGCGCACGCCGCGGGCGATCGGCGCCGAGGTCGCGAAGAACACGCCGCCGGGGGCGACGTCGCGGGCGCTGCCCTCGACATCGACGACGTCGAGCTCGAGCCGGGCCGGGATGAACACGGGGCGGCGCTCCTGGGCGGGGCGGCGATCGGGGAACAGACGGCGGAGCCAGCGGCGGAGCGACATGCCGTCACGGTACGGGCCGCCGATCCGGTGGACAAGAAATCCGCCATTCCCCAGCCGAACCGAAGGTGAGGCGTTCCCTATCCGGCCGAGGGCGGCTCCGGCTTCCTGCCGGGTCCGACCCATCCATCGCGAGGCTGGACCGATCGGGCCCGGGCTCTGGGCGTAGACTGCCCCCATGCGCATCCCCACCGCCCCCCAGGTCATCATCCGCGTCTGCAAGGACTACGACGTGGCGGTGCTGCGGCGGATCTACCGCGAGGGCCTCGAG
>JAYVSF010000584.1:0-5367 GCA_043775605.1 Myxococcales bacterium | reverse complement strand
CCGAAGCCGAAGCCGAAGCCGAAGCCGAAGCCGAAGCCGAAGCCGAAGCCGAAGCCGAAGCCGAAGCCGAAGCCGAAGCCGAAGCCGAAGCCGACTTGGCGCGGGTCAGGCGCTGGATCTGGGAGCGCGTGAGGGGGCCGGCGAGGTAGCTCATCACCCACCGGCTCTGCATCACCACCGGCGCGTCGTCGTGCACGTTCTGCAAGACGAACACGCGGCTGGTCAGCCCGGCCAGCGTCCTCTGCATCGCCGCCCGATCGAAGGTCTTGCCCGCGGTCGACGACGCGCCCTCCAGCCCGTCGAGCACGCGGGCCTGATCGCGCTCGGTCTGCAGCCGGCCGAGCAGCCAGGTGCCGGTGTTCGACAGCGCCTTGTAGTCGAGATCGACGGGATTCTGCGTGGCCAGCACCACGCCGAGCCCGAACGCGCGGGCCTGCTTCAGCAAGGTCAGCATCGGCTTCTTCGACGGCGGCGCCGCGACCGGCGGCAGGTAACCGGCGATCTCGTCCATGAACAGGATCGCGCGCAGGCTGCTGGTGCCGGCCTGGGTCCGCATCCAGGCCACGACCTGCTGCAAGAGCAACGTCACGAAGAACATCCGCTCGGCGTCGGCGAGGTGGGCGATCGACAGCACCGAGATCCGCGGCCGACCGTCGGGACCGTACAGCAGCCGCGGGATCTCGAGCGGCTCGCCCTGGCTCCACGCCGCGAACGCCGGCGAGGCCAGGAGCGTGTTGATCGCCATCGCCAGCTCGGAGCGATCCTTGGCCGGGAAGAAGGTCTCGAGATCGAACGCGCCGACCCGATCGAACGGCGGCTTGACGGTGAGCTGGATGAGGGTCGCGAGATCGACGTTGGCGCCGGCCCGCCACTGGCGATCGAGAAGCTGCGACAGCAGCACGTGCTCGCGGCTGCGCAGCGGATCGGCGGCGATGCCGAGCAGCCCGAGCAGCCCCGACACCGAAGCCTCGATCTGATCGCGCCAGGCGTCGGCGTCGTCCTGCAGCGCCGCCGACGGCGCCGCGAACGAGCGCAGGATCGACAGCGGCACCCCGGCCTCGCTGCCCGGGGTGTAGATGACGACGTCGCCGGCAGCGCGCAGCCGGGCGATGCGGTCGGGCGGCTGGCCCCAGGCCGCGAGGCCGTCGCGCCAGCGGGTCGCGGTCTTCGCGGCCTCCGCGGCCACGGTGACCCCGTCGCGCGCGGCGGCGGCCGGATCGATCCACGGCTCGAAGTCGGCCGGCGCCAGGTTCGGGAACGTGAGCGCCAGGTTGCCGAGGTCGCCCTTGGGATCGATCGCGATCACCGGCACGCCGTCGAGCAGCGCCTCCTCGAGCAGCGCCAGGCACAGGCCGGTCTTGCCGCTGCCGGTCATGCCGACGCACACCGCGTGGGTGGTGAGATCGCGGGCGTCGTAGAGGATCGGCTCGTCGGTCGGCCTGCCGGTCGCGAGGTCCTGGTGGCGGCCCAGGTAGAAGACGCCGAGGCGCTCGTAGTCCATGGCCGGCGAGTATCGCCGAGATCGCGCGCGGTGTCCGCGCCCGGCATCGATCCCGGGCCGGTCTCGCGCCGAGGCCGGGCGTCAGCGCCTCGGACCCGCTTGGGACTCGCCGTCCAGCAGGTGGGTCGTCAGCCACGCGACGAGGTCGGGCCACCCGGTCCAGTCGCTGGTCCGCTGGCACACGCGAGCGCGGAGGTCGCACTGATCGTGCGCGTCGGCGAAACGCCCCAAGATCGTATCGCGGACGCTTAGTTCCTTCTTGTGACACGCCCGCTCGAGCTCGTCGTCTGTGATCGAGCCCCCGAGGTCCCGGATCCTCCGGATCAAGGACTCGCTGTTGCGCTCGAGCACAAACGCCCGCGTCGCGGCGGGCTGCGCCGCACGCGCGCAGATCTGGTCCTGTAGCGGACCCGAGCCGCGCACGCGCTCGCGGATCCGGTCGCCGTCGACCACCGCCACGACGTAGCGACCGCCGCGATATAGTTGCGGGTTGGTGAGATCCGCGAGGAGCTTGTCGACGCCGCCTCTTGGGTTCGACTCGACGAGCCCGCCGCGACGCCGCTCGTACCAGCACCCGATGGGATCCTCCGCGCGCGCAGCAAAGGCGTCGGCGAGGCAGGCCACAAGGAAGGCGTGGGGCCCGTAGTTGGCGGGCTTGTCGTCGGACGAATCTTCCCAGAGGACCATGGGGTCGAGGTCCATCGGCTGGTGGTCCTCGCTCAGGTCCCGTCGGAGGCCCTGCTGATCAGTCGATCGAACGCGAGGCGCTCGTACCCGTTGCGCCGAAGGTCGCCCACCCCGCGATAGCGCTCGAGCCAGGCGCGCAACTCCCCGGCCTCGGCCCGTCGCAGCTGCGTGAAGAACGAGGGGTCCCGCTCGCACAGCACCACGGATTCAGCCGGCGCGCGGAGGGCGTCGAGCAGCGCGTCGGACTGTGTGGTCGACAGCACCGGCTGGGTCTCCGCCATCGTCTCGAGGAGCCCAGCGATCCGGATCGCCAGACCGGGATGAGCATGAAGCTCCGGCTCGTCGAGCACCACCAGCGACGGCGGCCGCAATCGCCGGTGGTGGACGATCGCGACCTGGAGCAGATACGCGAGCTGGCCGTCCGACAACGCGGAGGCGGGCACGACCCCGCGTCGGCGCAACCGGAGGCCGAGGGCGATCTGGCTGCCGGCGGGCGACGATCCCAGGTCCACCTCGTCGAAGTCCGAGCCGAGCCCGAGCTGGATGTCCTCGAGCACGCGCGGGTAGTCCGGAGATCGCCGGAGCTCGAAGTAGACGTTGGCCAGGTTGCTGCCGTCGGGCTCAATCCGATCGACGGTGCGGACCACGTTCGCCGCACGCGCGCCGGAGTTGGCGCGGGTGACCCACGACGGTCGCACGTCAGGTGACGGGTAGACCTCGATGGCGGCCAGGGCATCGCTGAGCACCGCGAACACGCGATTGAACGCCGGAACGCTGCGCGCCGAGTCGAGCGCCAGCTCGAGATCGCTCACCGTCCGCGTTGCTGGGTCAAACGGCCGCCCGGTCCCGGGGTCGAAGATCGTGTAGCCGCCGCTGACATCGCGGCTCAGCAGCAACGATGGCTGGGCACCCGAGGCGTCCAGCCCCCGGACCGCCTCGCGCGTGATCTGCAGGGTCCCTGGGGGGATCAGCCGCAGCGCGAGCTCGTAGCGCAGGACCTCGGCGCCGAACTCGAGCGGGTACGCCAATCGGACGTCGACGGACAGCACGAGGTCGCGACCACCGAGTTCGAACAAATTACCAGCGCCGCAGTGGTCCTCGTACATCCGCCGCAGGAACTGGCGCTCGCTGCCGGCCTTACGAAGGATCTCGCACGCCTCTACGAGCGTGCTCTTGCCGGAGCCATTCGCGCCGATCATCACCGTCAGGCCCTCGAGCGCCAGCGCGACGTCATGCAGGCAGCGGAGTCCCCTCACGTGGACAGCGGTGATGCGGTCGGTCCCCACCCACGCACGGTACCACCGGGCCGCGCACGCGCGAGCCAGGTTCGGATGGCAGGTGAACGATCGCCGTAGCGCTCGAGTCCGGTCGGTCAGGGCACGAACGGCGACGCGGTCGCCGGCGCGATCACCGACAGCGCGACTAGCGCCACCAGCTCGAGCGCGAGCGCGACCGCGGCCAGGTTGCTCGCGGTCAGCTCGCCGTCGACGGTCTGGACCACGAGGCCGAGGCCGAACGCGATCAGCCCGAGCACGACCACCAGCACGACGCCGGCCCAGCCGATGATGAGCGCGGCCAGCGCGACCACCGCCAGCGTGGTCACCCCGAGTTCGAGCCAGCTCACGTCGCCGACCGCGAGCCCGCGCTCGGTCTCGATGACGTCGCCGAGCCGCTGCAGCAGGACGGCGCCCCAGCGCCCGAGGACCCCGGCCAGGACCAGCGCGGCCAGCCAGCGAGCCGGCGCGGTCGACCACAGGATCACCACCCGGGCCAGCACCGCGCCGCCGACCACCGCCGCCGACCAGCGCGCGCCGAACCAGCGCTCGACCGCGCCGAGCAGCCCGCGCTCGACCACCGCCGCGCCCGCGATCAGCGCCACCACCACCGCGACCACCGCCGCGAACGCGGTGACCACGCCGGCCGCGAGCACCGCCCGCCCGCCGAGCCACGCGGTCGCCGCCACCAGCGCCCCGGTCGCCACCACCACCGGGCCCGCCCACGCCGACCGCGCCGGCGCCCCGCGCAGCCTCGGCACCAGCGACGTCCGGGCGACCACGGCCCAGGCCGCCCGTAGCTGCTGCTTGGTCGACGACGCCATCGCGGCCGAGCGTACATCGGCGAGCACTACTGCGTCAGGTCAACGTCGAGCGAGACCAAGCGGCGTGCGGCGGATCGCGGCGCTCGCCCGAAGCGCAGCGACGAGCGTGGTGCCCCCACGTGAGGAGCGAGCATCGGACGTACGACGCGAGGCGCCCACGCCGCGACGGTCGCAGCCGACGGTCACCTGACGCAGTGGTGCTAGAGTGCGCCCGTGAACGAGTGGACCCCCGAGTCGTGGCAGGCCAAGGCGGCGCAGCAGGACGTCCGCTACCCCGATCCTGAGGCGCTGCGCCGGGTGGTGCAGAGCATCCACCGCCTGCCGCCGCTGGTGACGTCGTGGGAGGTCGAGAGCCTGCGCGAGCAGCTGGCCCGGGCCGCCGCCGGCGAGACCTTCCTGCTCCAAGGCGGTGACTGCGCCGAGAGCTTCGACGACTGCGATCCCGAGGCGATCTCGTCGAAGCTCAAGATCTTGATGCAGATGAGCCTGATCCTGGTCCACGGCACGCGCCGGCCGGTGATCCGGGTCGGGCGCATCGCCGGCCAGTACGCCAAGCCGCGCTCGGCCGACACCGAGACCCGCGCCGGCGTCACCCTGCCCGCCTACCGCGGCGACACCGTCAACCGCGAGCCGTTCACCGTCGAGGATCGCACCCCCGACCCGGTGCTGCTGCTGCGCGGCTACGAGCGCGCGGCGCTGACCCTCAACTTCATCCGGGCGCTGGCCGACGGCGGCTTCGCCGACCTCCACCACCCCGAGTACTGGGATCTGGCGTTCGCCCACGGCGCCCGCCACATCGCCGAGTACCACCGCATCGTCGAGCAGATCCGCGAGTCGATCTCGTTCGTGTCGACCATCACCGGCGTCGACGCCGCGCTCTTGCGCCGGATCGACTTCTTCACCAGCCACGAGGGCCTGTCGCTCCACTACGACAGCGCCCAGACCCGGCAGGTGCCGCGCCGGGCCGGCTTCTACAACCTGTCGACCCACCTGCCGTGGATCGGCATGCGGACCGCGCAGCTCGATGGCGCCCACGTCGAGTTCCACCGCGGCATCCGCAACCCGCTCGGCATCAAGGTCG
>JAYVSF010000583.1:0-8709 GCA_043775605.1 Myxococcales bacterium | reverse complement strand
GGCTCGATCACCGACGGCGCGAACAGCGACCAGCGCAGGTAGGTCGCGCGGCGGGGATCGTCGAGAGCCGGCGCCAGGCGGCCGGCGGCGTAGCGGTCGGCGAGGTACAGCGAGATCGCGGCGTTCTCGGTCACCACCGCGTCGCCGTCGGTGAGCACCGGTAGCTTGCCCATCGGGTTGAGCGCCAGGAGGTCGGGCGCCTTGTGCGCGCCGGCCATGATGTCGACGTAGCGCAGCTCGTACGGCTGGCCGACCTCCTCGAGGGTCCATATCGTCGAGGCCGCGCGCGAGAACGGATGATGATAGAGCGTGATCATGCGCGGAGGATAACCGAGCATCCGCGCGACACCGAGCGCACCGCTACTTGACCGGCGGCGGGGCGAGGTACGAGGTCAGCGGCGGGCGCGGGATGGCGAAGCTGCGGCCGACGATGAGGTCGCCGACGGTGATGCGGAGGTTGGGCACGACCAGGACGGCCTGGCGGACCGCGCGGTGGAGGCGGCGGGCCAGGCCGAGGTAGCCGTCGGCGCCGGCGGCGCGAAATCCGGTGATGGCGCCGCTGCCGGCGAAGCCGGGGGCGCGCTCGCGGGCCCGGGCGACAACGTCGGCGGGCGCGGTGCGGGCGGCGATCAGCACCGGCCAGCTCACCGCCGGCAGCACGGCGATGCGGGTGACGCCGCCCGGTAGCGCGACGCCGCCGGGTACCACCGCGGCGTCGGCCTTGCCGAGCTCGACCGCGGCCACCGCCGACACGACATCGGGCGAGGCCTCGACCTTGAAGAAGGCGGCCGGCAGCTCGCCGCCGAGCATGGCATTGTCGACGAAGTCGGCCGGCGCCGACACCGGCGCGACCACGGTCTTGCCGCGCAGGTCGAGGACCGAGGTGGCCGGCGCGCGCGCGACCAGCTGCCACGCGACCGTGGTGTCGCCGTCGCGGACCGCGACCGCGAGATCGGTGTGGGCGAGGCCGCTGGCCGCGAGGAACGAGGCGTCGACCACCGCGAGCTGGATCTCGCCCTTGCCGAGCGCGGCGGCGAGGTCGCTGGCTTTGCCGTAGACCCGGCCGACCCCGTCGGCCCCGGCCAGGTGGGCCGCGAGCTGGTTGGCGAACTCGAGGCGCGCGGCGGTGCCCTCGAACGGCGTCGACGGCACGAACACGCCGACCACCACCGGATCGGCGGCGGCGACGACCGGCAGGGCGGCGAGCGCGCCCGCGATCAAGCCGAGCACGGCGACGCTCGACCGGCTCATGGCGGGCCTCCGGCGCCGAAGATGCGCTCCTTGGCGGCGATCCACTCGTCGAGCGGACCGAAGCGGGCCCCGGCCCTCTTCGCCGCCCGCCACTGCTCGAGCGCACGGGCGCCGTCGCCCTCGCGATCGGCGACGATGCCGAGCCCGATCGCGGCCTCCGGCATGCGCCCGAGCAGCCGCGTGAACGCGACCTTGGCCGCCGCCAGCTGATCGTCGGCGAGGTCGACCACCGCCAGATCGTAGGTCAGCTCGTCGAGCCCGGCCCGCGACTCGATCTTCTTCGCGATCGCCAGAAACTTGCGAGCGTCGCCGAGCTTGCCGGCCCGGTAGGCCTGCTCGGCGGCGGTCATCGCGACCACCCGGACCGCGGTCGCGGCCAGCTGCTTCGACGCGCCGCTGGCGGTGCGCTCGAGCGCGGTCAGCTTGTCGACCGCGCGGGCCGCGCGCCGCGGGTTGAGCCCGTCGACGAACGCGGTCAGGATCGGCACCGCCTGGGTGTCGGCCGGCGCCGGGAACGGGCAGCGCAGCTTGGCGATGGCCTGCAGCCGGGTCAGGGCCCGGTCGCGATCGCCGGTGGCGACCGCGGCCAGCGCGAGGTCGCAGTCGATGGCCACCGCCTCGTCGCCGGTGGCGCCGCGGGCGGCGTCGGTGAGCTGGCTGAACGCCCGCGCGGCCTGGCCGTCGGCCAGGAGGCTCAGCCCGGCGGCGTGGCGGGCGGTGACCAGCGCGCCGTCGAGGCGGGCGGCCGCGCCCGGCAGCTTGCGGGCCGCCGGCGGCACCGCGGCCAGCAGGTCGACCGCGGTCAGCGCGGCGCCGGCGTCGAGCTCGAAGCTGGCCCGCTCGATGACGACGTCGATCGTCCGGGCGCCGGACACGACCTCGGCGGCCTGGGCGAGCGCGGCCCGGGCCCCGGCGGCGTCGCCGAGGGCGGCCCGGGCCCGGCCGAGCAGGATCGCGGCGATCGGCTCGGGCGCGGCGGTCAGCGCGCGGGCCAGCAAGGGCTCGGCGACCTCGGCCTGACCGCCGGCCAAGCGGACCAGGCCCAGGCCCCGCCACACCGCCGGCGTCCCCGCCACCTCGTCGGCCCGGACCAGCGCGCGCGCGGCGGTGGCGAGGTCGTCGGCCGCGATCGCCCGCTCGCCGATGATGACCAGCGCCGCCGATAGCCGCTGCGCGGTCCGCGCCGCCGGGGCGCCGGCGCTGGCCGTCATCGCGGCCTCGAGGTAGGTCACGGCGCCGGGCGCGTCGCCGGCCTGCAGCGCGGCGTCGCCGATCACCGTCGCCAGCTCGCGGTCGCCGGGCAGGGCCAGGACCACCGGCGCCAGCTCGGTCACCGCCTCCGCCGGCTGACCGAGCGCGAGCCGGGTCTCGCCCCGCTCGAGCCAGTAGCCGGGATCGCTGTCGAGCGGCGTCGGCGCGCCGATCGCGTCGAGCTCGACCAGCGCGCCTTTCGGATCGGCGCCGAGCCGCAGCACCCGCGCCAGGCGGATCGCGAACCGCCGCCGGGTCGGCTCGAGCGCGCGGGCCTGGGCCAGCTCGGCCTTGGCCGCCGCCAGATCGCCGGTCGCGGCCTCGGCCTCGCCGAGCAGCGCGTGGCCGGTCGCGGTCGCCGGCTGGGCGACGTCGACGTAGTGGCGGGCGTGGCCGAGCGCGTCCCGGGCCGCGCCCCGCTCGAGATCGCACTGGCCGTCGACCAGCCAGACCTCGGGCGGCGCCGCCGGATCGCTCTCGAGCGCGGTCAGGAGCGGCTGGGCAAGGCGGCAGTCGATCGCGGCGGTGGCCCACGCTTCGCCGAGGCGCGCCGTCAACCACTCGGGGTGACGCGCGGCCAGGCCGCGGTACATCGCCTGGGCGTCGGCCGGCCGGCGGCTGCGCAGGTACGCCTCGGCGAGATCGAGCGCGTGGCGATCGTCCCCGCCGGCCAGCGCCGCCGGCCGCGAGCCGCGATAGGCCTCGAGCGACGTCACCGCCGCCGCCCAGCGCTCGTGGTCGGCGTAGTAGTGGCCGAGCAGCGCGTAGGCCTCGTAGCGATCGGGCGCGCGACCGACCACGGCCTCGAGCAGCGGCACGCCCTCGTCGGCCTGGCCGGCCAGCATGAGCTGAGTCCCGAGCGCGGTCAGGACGTCATCGCTGCCGGGGGCCAGCTCGCGGGCCTTGCGCATCAGCGCGACGCCGCGATCGTGCTCGCCCCGGGCTGCGTGGACCGCGGCCCGCAGCGCGTACGCCTCGATCCGGCGCGGGTTGAGGGCGAGCGCTTGATCGAGCGCCTTGGCCGCCGCCTTCAGGTCGCCGGCGCTGAGCGCGCGCCGTCCCGCCGCCACCAGCTCGGCGCTCTCGTCCTCGCCACGCGGCTGAGCGATCGCCGCGGGCGTGGCCACCACCGTCGCCGCAGTCGCCGCCACCAGCGCCACCAGCGCCGCCAGTGCGGCGCACAGACTAGTAGCGATAGCCGAGCCGCGCATACAGCTCCCTCCCCTCGCCCGGCAGGATCCCGATCGTGAGATCCGCGGACGGTCGATCGAAGTCCTCGGGCGCCGGCACGTCGGCCCGGATCCCGAGCAGGTTGCGCGCGCCGACGGTGGCGTCGAGGCCGTGCCAGCTCGGCAGGTACAGGACCGCGTTCCAGCCGATCCAGGTCCGGGTCCGCTCGCCGGGGGCGCGGCTCGAGCGCGGACCGATCACCTGGACCTCGGTCGAGACGTGGAAGCGGCGAGCGATCAGCGGCGTCGACACCCCGCCCGAGCCGGTCCAGGTCGGCGCGCCGGTCGCGGTGGTGGTCGTGGTCGCGCCGGTGCCATCGCGGGTCTCGGCCCGGACCCGGGTGTAGCTGCCACCGCCGAACGCGAGCCAACCGTCGGCGTCGCGGTAGCTGGCCTCGACCTCGACGCCGGTCGACGTCAGCGCGCCGGTGTTCGCGAACTGCAAGAGGCCGGCGTCGGGCCCGTCGGCGATCAGCCCCTGCTCGACCAGGCGATCGGCGGCCCAGCGGAAGCCCGACAGCCGTGCGGTGAGCCCCGGCCGCGGCCGGCCCCACAGCACCGCCTCGACGCTGCGGATGGTCTCGGCCCCGAGCTGCTCGGGCGCCTTGAACTGGATGCCGTCCTCGAAGAACGCCTCGTAGGCGCTGGGGTTGCGGAAGCCCTCCGCGTACAGGAGCTTGGCGCCGTAGCGGTCGCCGTGGCTGGCGAACAGCGCCGCCCGCGGCGACACCCGGTCCTCGAGCAGCGAGTGGCGGTCGGCGCGCACGCCGGCGGTGAGCGCGAACCACGACGTCGGCCGGGCGTCGACCTCGGTGTAGACGCCTTGCAGGTTGAAGTCCTTGATCACCTCGACCGGCGGATCGACCACCGGATCGTGATCGTAGTAGGCCGACCGGCTGCGGGTGTGGATGAACGTGACCTCGGTGCCGGCGGTGACGCCGAGCCGGTCACTGGCCAGGACCTGGTAGCGGCCGCGGACCTCGCCGCCAGCCCAGCCCGAGTCGCCGGTGTCGGTGAAGGCGCGCCCGCCCTCGGTGGCCAGCCGCAGCCGATCGCGATAGCGGTAGGCGTTGGCGTAGCCGCGCACCGTCGCGGTCAAGCGCGGGCTGACCTCGTGGGTGTAGCCACCCTCGAGCATGCCGAGGGTGTCGGCGGTGGTGTTGTCGGTGCCGCCGATCACGGTCTCGTACGGCGCGAACGGCATCTCCCGCACCCGGCGGTAGAACCGGACCTGGCCGAACGCGCCTTCGTAGGCGCCGACCAGCCCGGCTGTCAGCGCCCGCGCGCCGTCGGCGTCGATCGGCTGGCCGCCCAGGGCCGGCACCGTCAAGGTCTCGCCGACCCGGCCGAGCGCCGCCACCGTGCCGCGCAGCTGGTGATCGACGTCGCCGAGCGCGAAGCCGGTCGCCGCGCTGCCGCCGTAGCTGGAGCCGGTGATGCGGCCCCAGGCCCGCGGGCTCTCGCTGGCGCCACGGGTGACGACGTTGATGATGCCGAAGAACGCGTTGGTGCCGTAGACCGACGACACCGGGCCGCGGATGACCTCGATGCGGGCGATGTCGTCGATCGCGAACGGCGCGTCCCAGCCGAAGCCGGTGAACTGGTTCCACGGCTCGTTGACGGTAGCGCCGTCGACCAGCAGCAGCAGCCGGGTGTTGAAGTCGCCGAGGACCTGCAGCCCGCGCACGCCGATCCGGTCGTACAGGTGATCGTCGTCGACGTAGACCCCGGCCACCGACCGCAGCGCCTCGGCGACGGTGCGGTAGCCCATCCGCCGCAGCCGGTCGCCCGACACCACGGTCACCGCCGAGGCGACGTTGCCCAGCGACTGCTCGCGCTTGGCGGCGCCGACCACGACGTCCTCCTCGAACGTGGTCGCCGACAGCACCGCGAGGCTGGTCGACGCGGCGTCGCTGCGCTCGGCCGGCAACGGCGGCAGGTCCTCGACCGCGATCCGCGGCGCGTCGTCGGCGGCCGCCGCCCCGGCCGCGGCCGCGACCGCCAGCGCCACCGCCGTCCACCGGGGGGCGAGCCCGATCATGTCACTCCGGTCCGGCCGGCCACCAGCGGATCGTAGTGGCACAGGACGAACGTCAGATCGTCGTCGAGCGCGGTGCCGTCGGCGAAGGCCTCGACCGCCTCGCGCACGCTGGCGCGCAGGGTCGCGAGCCCGCTGCCGTCGACCGCCAGCTCGCGGCCGGTGAACAGGCCCGACAGCCGGCGATCGCCGAACTGCTTGCCGCTCGGCGCCTGGCGCTCGACCACGCCGTCGGTGAACGCGACGAACAGGTCGCCGGGCTGCAGCGCGATCTCCCCGGCCCGGAGGTCGAGCGAGCCGGTGCGGTCGCCGAGCGGGTTGCCGCTGGCCGCGATCACCACGCTCTGATCGAGCCGGCGGTGGCCGTCCATGTGGACCAGGTACGGGAAGTTCTGGCCGGCGTTGGCGTAGCGGATGGTCCGGCCCTGCGCGTCGAGGATCGCGACGAACGCGGTCATCCGCAGCTCTTGCTCGCCGACGTGGGTGATCGCCGCGTCGATCGAGCGCAGCACCTGCTCGGGCGACAGCAGCCGCTCGTCGGCCTCGGCCAGGGCCTCGACCGCGCCCCGCGCCGTCGACGCCAGGATCGCCGAGTGGACGCCGTGGCCGGTGGCGTCGCCGATGACGATCAGCATCCGGCCGCCCGACAGCCGGCGGTAGGTCCACCAGTCGCCGCCGCAGCTCGTGGCCGGCTCGCAGTGGCCGACCAGCTTGAAGTCGCCGTGGCTGACCAGCTCAGCCGATGGCAGCATGCCCTGCTGGACCACCCGGGCCAGGGCCAGCTCGCGCTCCATCGACGCCTTCTGCGCGTTGTCGACCAGCAACATGCCGAGCTGATCGGCCATGAAGTTGAAGTTCCTGGCCAGCACGCCGATCTCGTCGTGGCGGCCCTCGGGCACCCGCTGCTGCAGGTCGCCGCCGGCGATGCGCGCGGCCTGACCGGCGAGCTGGCGCAGCGGCGCGGCGATGCGGACGCCCTGGATCGCCGCCAGCATCACGCCGACCAGCAGCAGGATCACCGCGACCACCTTGACCGTCGACATCGCGGCGTGGGCCCGGACCTGGGCCCGATCGATCACGACCTGCAGGTCGTCGTCGAGGTCCTGGGTCGAGATCCCGAGCCGGAGCTGGCCGACCACCTGATCGCCGAGCCGGATCGCGCTGGCGTAGATCCAGTCGGGGCGGTCGGCTGCCAGCCGGCGGTGCTCGATCGGCCCGCCGGCGGTGGCCTTGGGGAAGTCGGTGAAGTCGACCACCGGCGCGCCTGGCGTGGTCGCGACCCGCTGGCCGCGCTCGGTGCCGACCGCGATCCACTCGATGCGCGGGTACTCGCCCTTGGTCGCCGCCAGCAGCGGGCCGACCTCGCCGTAGGCCTGCTGGCCGATCGGGATCGCCGACGCGGTCGCGATGTTGCGGGCCAGCAGCTCGGACTCGCGGACGATGGCCTCGTCGCCGGCCACCCGCCGGGCAAGGGCGTCGTCGCGGGTGAGCTCGGCGATGGTCGCTTGCCCGAACCACGCCGAGATCGCGACCGCGACGGTCACCACGATCGACGTGGTGAGCATGAGCTTCACCGACAGCGAGATGCCGGCGCGGCGACGAGCGGTCACGGCACGATCCTCGATGGCTTGCCGGGGTGTGTCAACCCGGCGCCGGCCGGGCATCCGGGGGGCCGCTCTGCTAGGCTCCGCCCCCAGTGTCCACGACGGGGTTCCAGTGGTTCATCGGCCTGCGCTACCTGTACTCGGGCCAGCGCGAGCGCTGGGCGCTGATCGGGGCGCTGATCGGGCTGGCCATCGCCGTCACCGGCCTGGTGGTGCTGGCGACGTCGGGCGGGTCGTCGCCGATCGGGGTGGTGACCTTTTTGGTCGGGCTGATCCTGACGGTGATGCTGGGGATGTGGTCGTTCCTGTCGGCGTCGATCGCGGTCGCCGTGCTGGGCGTGGTGCTGGGGGTCGCCGCGCTGACCGTAGTCCTGAGCGTGACCACCGGCTTCCAGGACGCCTTCCGCGACAAGGTCCTCGGGGTCAACGCCCACGTCATCATCATGAAGAGCTCGACCGACTTCGCCGAGTACCGCGAGGTCATGGACACCGCCCGGACCATCGACAAGGACGTCATCGCGGTCCAGCCGTTCATCTTCGTCGAGATGCTGGCCACCACCGGCAAGGGCCAGATCTCCGGGGTCGCGATCAAGGGCGTCGACCCGCAGCTGGTCACCCAGGTCCTCGACCTCGAGCGCCACATGCTGCCGGGCGGCTCGGTCAGCAGCCTTGCGAAGGAGCCGGGCCCCGGCGAGCTGCCGCCGATCATCGTCGGCAAGGAGCTGGCCCACAAGCTGCGGATCAAGACCGGCGACGACGTCACGGTGGTGGTGCCGCTGTCGAACGTCGACTGGAACACCTGGAAGACCACCGCCGCCGCGCCCCGCAGCCAGCGGTTCCACGTCACCGGCGTGTTCTACAGCGGCTTCGACGAGTACGACCGCAGGCTGATGTACACCAGCCTGCACGAGACCCAGGCCCTGCTCCAGCGCGGCGACAAAGTGATGGGGGTCGAGCTGAAGGTCCGCGACGTCGACCGCGCCGACGAGATCGCGGCCAAGCTGCGCAAGAAGCTGGGCGAGCCGCCGTTCCAGATCCAGGACTGGAACCAGCTCAACCACAACCTGTTCCAGGCCCTCGCCACCCAGAAGCTGGTGCTGCTGATCGTCCTGACCCTCATCATCGCGGTGGCCACGGTCAACATGATCTCGGCCCTGACCATGACGGTGACCGAGAAGATCCGCGAGATCGCGATCCTCAAGTCGATGGGCTCGTCGTCGCTCGACATCGGCCTGGTGTTCGCGATCGTCGGCGGCGCGATCGGCGCGATCGGCACGCTGTGCGGCATCGGGCTCGGCGTGATCACCTGCACGGTGGTCCGCAGCTACGGCTACCG
>JAYVSF010000582.1:0-6248 GCA_043775605.1 Myxococcales bacterium | reverse complement strand
GCCGGGTGCTCGAGCGCCGATACCACCACCGCGCCTGGCCCGCGCGCCCGGGCCGGACCGAGGACGCCGAGCGCGTTGCCCTCGGTGCCGCCCGACGTCCACACCAGCTCGCCGCCGGCGCCGTCGGCATCGCCGAGCGCGGCCAGGAGCTCGCCGCGCGCGGTCGCGATCCGCCGCCGCGCCGCCGCGCCCGCCGGATGCCCGGCCGACGGGTTGGCGAAGTCGGTGCGCATGATCTCGGTCATCAACGCGATCACCTCGTCGGAGGGTCGAGTCGAGGCGGCATTGTCAAGATAGATCATGGCTGGACGATCATGACACGGGACAGACCCCGCACCGTACCCGTGACCCGGACGTCCCAGCGTCATGGTTGAACGTTCGCTGACGCTCACTGGGGTAGATCATCGCAGGAGCATGGAACCACACGACCAGCAGGGGGAGCGTGACCTCGGCGTCTACGTCCACTTCCCGTGGTGCCGCGCGCTGTGCCCGTACTGCGACTTCCCGGTGGTGGTCGCGCGCCACGAGCCGCCGCACGTCGCCTATCGCGATCGCGTGCTGGCCGAGCTGGCCGAGCTGGCGCCGCGGTTCGCCGGCCGTCGGCTGCGCTCGATCTACGTCGGCGGCGGCACCCCGTCGCTGTGGGACCCGCCGGCGCTCGGCGACGTCCTGGCCGCGATCGCCGAGCGCTGGGCCACGCCGCTGGCCGCGCTCGAGATCACCGTCGAGGCCAACCCGGTCGACTGCACGCCGGCGCGGATGGCGGCCTGGCGCGCGCGCGGCGTCGACCGCCTGTCGATCGGCGTGCAGTCCTACCGCGACGACGAGCTGGCCGCGCTCGGCCGCGATCACCGCATGGGCGACGGACCAACCGCGCTCGCGCTCGCCCGTGCCGCTGGCTTCGACTCGCTGACCGCCGATCTCATCCTCGGCGCGCCCGGCGTCGCGTTGCCGCCACCCGGGCAGGCGCCGCCGTCGGTGCAGGCCCTGGCCGCCAGCGGCGTCGACCACCTGTCGGTCTACGAGCTGACCATCGAGGCCGGCACCGGCTTCGGCCGTCGGGCCCGGGCCGGGACCTTGCCGGTGATCCCTGAGGATGCCCAGGTCGAGCTGTACACCTCGACCCATCACCACCTGGTCGCCGCCGGCTTCGAGCACTACGAGATCTCGTCGTACGCCCGACCTGGCCGCCGTTCCCGCCACAACCAGCTCTACTGGCAGGGCGCCGAGTTCCTCGGCCTCGGGGTCGGCGCCGCCTCGTTCTGGCGCGGCGCCGCCGGCGGCGGCGAGCGCTGGACCAACCACCGCCAGTGGCCACGTTACGAGCGCGCCGAGCCGGTGACCGAGCGCACGCTGCTGACCGCCGCTGACGTGGTCACCGACGAGCTGTGGCTGGCGATGCGCACCGCCGACGGCGCGCCGGTGGCCGAGTTGCCGGCCGCGGTCGTGACCTGGGCCACCCGCGAGGGCCTGGCCACCGTCGACGGCGACCGCTTGCGCCCCAACCTGCGAGGCTTCCTGTTCGCCGACCAGCTCGCCGCCCGCATCGTCGCCGCCCGCGACCGGCGCCCCCGGGCCTCGACGTAGTATGCTTGGGTCGAGCCTGTGGCCATGAGCCTTCCCGATCTCCCGCGGCGCGCGCGCAAGATCCTCCACGCCGTCGTCGCCGAGTACCTGCAGCGAGGCGACGCGGTGGGCTCGCGGACGATCACGCGTCGTCACGAGATCGGGCTGTCGCCGGCCACCGTCCGCAACGTGATGTCGGACCTCGAGGAGCTCGGCCTCCTCGAGCAGCGCCACACCTCGGCCGGCCGCATCCCGACCGAGCTCGGCCTGCGGCTCTTCATCCAGTCGATGCTCAAGCTGCGCGGGCTGTCGCCGCGCGAGAAGGAGGAGATCCGGCTACGGGTCGCGGCGCCCAACGCCGAGGACATGGTCCAGAACGCGTCGCGCCTGCTGTCGGAGATCACCCAGCACGCCGCGATCATCGTCGCGCCCGATCCCGGCCAGGCTCGCTTCGGCCACCTCGAGTTCGTGCCGATGCGGCCCGGGCAGCTGCTGGCGATCCTGGTCGCCACCGACGGCCGGATCGAGAACCGGCTGGTGTCGCTGTCGCAGCCGATCGACAGCGCCCGGCTCGAGCGGATCCACGCGTACCTCAACCAGCTCCTGGCCGGGCTCACGCTCGACGACGTCCGCGAGCGGGTCGAGCGCGAGCTCGGCGACGACAAGCACCGCTACGACGAGCTGGTGGCGACCGCGCTCCGCCTCGGCCAGCAGGCGCTCGCGGCCACCGAGCCGCGCCCGGCCGAGGTGGTGGTCACCGGCCAGTCCAACCTGGTCGATCCCGAGACCGCCGGCGATCGCGCCGGCCTCGACCGGATGCGCGAGCTCTTGCGCGCGCTCGAGGACAAGTCGCTGCTGGTCCAGCTGCTCGACCGGACCAAGACCGCCGAGGGCATCCAGGTCTTCCTCGGCGCCGACACCGCCCACAGCGCGCTGGCCGAGTCGTCGGTGGTGGCCCAGTCGTACGGCCCCGACGAGCGGCCGATCGGCGCGCTGGCAGTGATCGGCCCGATGCGCATGAACTACGGCAAGGTGATGTCGGTCGTCGACTTCACCGCCGACGTGCTGACGACGATGCTGGGCGAGCTGACGTGGCCGTCCGGGCGCGGCCCCGGGGGCGGCGGCGGTGGTACCAGCGGCGGCTGACGCGGCACCGGACCGCGGTTCGGGCGGTCGGATCAATGGGGACCCAGGCGACTCCCGTCGCGCCAGGCCTGTACTAAGATGGGGAACTCATGAGCGACGATGTTCCGGCCTCCGACCAGCCTGCTGACGTGTCCGCGGTCTCCGAGCCTGGCCTGGTGATCGAGGTCGATACCTCCGAGACGCCGGCCGCCCGGATCGCCGCCCTCGAGGCCGCCGTGGCCAAGGCCGAGCAAGAGCGCAAGGACGCCTGGGACAAGTACGTCCGCTCGGTCGCCGATCTCGAGAACCAGCGCCGCCGCAGCAAGCGCGACATGGACGACGCCAAGGCCGACGCCCGGACCCGGGTGCTCAAGGAGATGCTGCCGGTCATCGACAACCTCGAGCGCGCCCTGGCCCACGCCAGCGACGACAGCTCGCCGGTGGTCGAGGGCGTGCGGCTGGTGCTGCGCCAGTTCTCCACCGCGCTCGAGCGGTGCGAGGTGACCGCGGTTACCGCCGAGGGCCAGCCGTTCGATCCCAACCTGCACGAAGCCATCGGCCAGCAGGAGAGCGACGCCGCCCCCGGCACCGTGATCACCGTGCTGCAGAAGGGCTACCGGCTCAGCGATCGCCTGCTGCGGCCGGCGATGGTGGTGGTGGCCCGCGCCCGCCCGGCCGCGCCTGACGCGTCGGCGGCGGCCAGCGACCCGACCGGGGAGCCAGGATAGGGCGTGGCCAAGGTCGTCGGCATCGACCTCGGGACCACCAACTCCTGCGTGGCCGTCATGGAAGGCGATCAACCGCTGGTGATCGCCAACTCCGAGGGTGCGCGCACGACCCCGTCGGTGGTCGCGTTCGCGGCGTCGGGTGAGCGCCTGGTCGGGCAGGTCGCGCGTCGGCAGGCGGTGACCAACGCCGAGAACACGATCTACGCGGTCAAGCGGCTGATGGGCCGCAAGCTCGACAGCCCCGAGGTCCAGCGTCAGATGCTGACCTGCCCGTACGACGTGGTCGCGGCCGCCAACGGCGACGCCCACGTCATGGTCCGGGGTCGGACCTACTCGCCGCCCGAGGTGTCGGCGATGGTGCTCGGCCGGATGAAGCAGACCGCCGAGGACTGGCTGGGCGAGCCGGTCACCGACGCGGTCATCACCGTGCCGGCCTACTTCGACGACGCCCAGCGCCAGGCCACCAAGGACGCCGGCCGGCTGGCCGGGCTCGACGTCCTGCGCATCATCAACGAGCCGACCGCGGCCGCCCTGGCCTATGGCAAGGACCTGGCGTCGGCCCAGCGGCTCGCGGTCTACGACCTCGGCGGCGGCACCTTCGACGTCTCGATCCTCGAGGTCTCGGGTGGCGTGTTCCGGGTCCGGGCCACCGCCGGCGACACCTTCCTCGGCGGCGAGGACTTCGACAACGCGATCGTCGCGTGGATGATCGAGAAGTTCGCGGCGGCCCACGGCGGCCACGATCTGCGCGGCGATCGCCTGGCGTTGCAGCGGCTCAAGGAGGCGGCCGAGAAGGCCAAGCACGAGCTGTCGAGCACGCTGGCGACTCAGATCAACCTGCCGTTCCTGGCCGCGACTCCCGCCGGACCGCGCCACCTCGAGCTCGAGCTGACCCGGGCCGAGCTCGAACGGCTGGTCGAGCCGTTCGTGCGCCGCACCCTCGATCCGTGCAAGCGGGCGATGGCCGACGCCGGCCTGACCGCCGGCGCGCTCGACGCCGTCATCCTGGTCGGCGGCCAGACCCGCATGCCGCGGATCCAGCGCATGGTCGCCGAGTTCTTTGGCCGCGAGCCGTCCCGCACCGTCAACCCCGACGAGGTCGTCGCGGTCGGCGCGGCGATCCAGGCCGGCGTGCTCACCGGCGAGGTCCAGGAGGTCCTGCTCCTCGACGTCACCCCGCTCAGCCTCGGCGTCGAGACCGCCGGCGGCGTGTTCTACCGGCTCATCCACCGCAACACGACGGTGCCGTGCCGGGCCACCGAGATCTTCTCGACCGCGGTCGACAACCAGCCGTTCGTCAACGTCCAGGTGTTCCAGGGCGAGCGCGAGATGGCTCACGACAACAAGGCGCTCGCCGCGTTCGAGCTGACCGGCATCCCGCCGGCGCCGCGCGGGGTGCCCAAGATCGAGGTCGCGTTCGACCTCGACGCCGACGGCCTGCTCACGGTGGCGGCGCGCGATCACGGCACCGGTCGGGCCCAGACCGTGGTGGTCACGCCCAACACCGGCCTGACCGAGGACGAGATCGGCCAGCTGGTCCAGGAGTCGGTCGACATGGCGGCGATCGATCAGGATCGACGCGAGCTGGCCGAGGCCAGGAACCGCGCCGAGTCGCTGCTGTACTCGGCCGAGCGGGCGCTGGTCGAGTTCGGGTCGCTGTTGCCGGCCGAGGACCACGACATGATCGCCGCCGACATCGCCGATTGTCGGACGACGCTCGAGACCGGCAACCTGGCCGAGGTCAACGACGCGACCACGCGGCTCGAGGCCTCGGCCCAGCGCATCGGCGAGATCCTGTACGCGGTCGCGACCTCGGAGCCGCCGCCGGAGGGCAGCTGATGGCTCGCCGCCGGCGCGATCACTACGACGTGCTCGGCGTCGACAAGGGCGCCGACGAGGCCGACATCAAGCGGGCCTACCGCGAGCTGGCGCGCAAGTTCCATCCCGACCTCAACCCCGAGGGCGCCGAGACCTTCAAGCGGATCAACGAGGCCTACGCGGTGCTGTCGGATCCGCGCGAGCGCTCGCGCTACGACCGCTGGGGCCACGATCCCGACGGCACCGGCTCGGGCGGCGGCTTCAGCTCGGTGGTCGACGCCGCCCAGGAGGTCATCAACGACGTCTTGCGCCGGCGCAAGCCCAAGCAGCGCGGTCGCGATCTGCGCTACACGCTCGAGGTCAGCTTCGAGGATGGCGCGTTCGGCTGCACCCGCACGATCCAGGTGCCGCTCGATCCGACCGGGGTCAACCCGGCGACCCGCGAGTTCTCGGTGGTGGTGCCGGCCGGCACGCGCGAGGGCGCGGTGCGGCTGATGAAGGGCGAGGGCGAGCCAGGCAAGAACGGCGGCGGGCCGGGCGACCTGCACGTGATCGTCCGGGTCCAGGATCACGCGACGTTCCGGCGCGAGGGCCACGACATCTGGTGCGACCTGCCGCTGACGTTCCCGCAGGCGGCGCTCGGCGCGGTGCTCGAGGTCCCGACCCTCGACGGTCCGGTCAAGATGCGCATCCCCGAGGGCAGCCAGGCCGGGCAGGTGCTGCGCATCCGCGGCCGCGGCGTGCCGCGCAGCGCCGGCAAGACCCCGGAGCGGGGCGATCACCTGGTGAAGCTGCAGGTGATGACGCCGACCAACCTGAGCCCGCGCCAGCGCGAGCTGCTCGAGGAGCTGGCCCGGACGCTCGGCGAGGTGGCGAAGCACGAGCCGGGCAAGAAGGGCGGCCTGCTCGATCGGGTCCGCTCGCTGCTCGACGGGTGACAAGGCCGAGCAACGTGGACGTGGTCGTTGCCGTTCATGTTCACGTGGTCGGCGACGGCGACGGCGACGAGGG
>JAYVSF010000581.1:0-4678 GCA_043775605.1 Myxococcales bacterium | reverse complement strand
GGCACGCGCGCGGCGATCGCCTCGTGCTCGAACGCGGTCCAGCCGAGCGAGAGATCGAGGTCGACCTCGGTCGGCCGGTGGCGGGCCAGCAGCACGAGGTTGGCGGCGGCGAAGCCCTCGGCATCGTCGATGCGGGCCACGATCTGGTGGTGCCCGAGCACGTCGAGCAGCGAGCGGACCGTCACCGCGTCGCCCTGGATGACGGCGTCGATGTCGGTGGTCATGCGCTGGACGCCGTGGGCGATGACCGCGATGCCGCCGATCACCATCCACGGTGCCCCGGCGTCGACGAGCGCGCCGCTCAGCGCGGCCAGCGCGTCCTCGATGCGCGAGCGGTCAGGGCTGCGTGCGGCGGGCATTGTGCTGGATACGGGCCCAGCGGCGCCGCACCTCGTCGATCGCGCGCTCGCTGACGGCGTCGCGTGGGCCGGGCCAGCGGCCCATGGTCTCGAGCGCGGCCAGCGCCGCTTCGGCGTGGGCCACGGCCCGGGCCGGGCGCGGCCCCTCGGCGGCCTGCAACGCGCGCTGCGCCTCGGCGGAGGCGCGCTGACCGGCCAGCCAGCGCTGCACGGCCGCACGTTCGTCGCCCATGGTCGACAGAGTATCGCGCCCTCGACCGGGCGGCGCAAACCCGCGCATGCAGTCGTCGAGGACCGCGACCGACGTCAGCGGCCGGGGGCGTCGGCGTAGAGATCGGCCAGGCCGTGGACTCAATCCATACTTGCTAAGTCAACACCTAACAAGTGACGGCTGAACAACTCCCGAGCCGCCTGCTGCAGCCCCACGCCGGTAGCCCCTGACCGGTCGGCCGTTGGGGGTGCAGGCGAAGGCCCCGGCGACGTCGGCGCGGTTGTTGTCCTCATGGCACTCGTTGTTGCCGCTGCTGGTGCCGGCGGCGTAGTCGCAGCCGCCGTTGTCGACGCAGGCCCGGACGTCGACCGGGTTGGGCGCGGCCCGCCACTCGCAGGCGACGTCGGCGACGACCACGGGCACGTCGAGCTCGCCGGCCAGGCGGTGGACGTCGACCACGTTGAAGCCGGCCAGCGCGATGCCCTGCAGCAGCACCGCGCGCACGTGCTCGCGGAACTTGCCGCGGACCAGCGCGATCAGCGCGTCGGTGGCGTTGACCCCGTCGCGGCGGACCTTGCCCGACAGCCCCGAACTGCCGTCCAGGCTCGACGCCATGATCCTCCAGTCCCTGGCCAAGAACCCCGGCGACCGCCCGCGCTCCGCCGCCGAGTTCAAGGCCGCGCTCGCCTGATCGCGGTCACAGGGTTGGTCAGAATCAACCCTGTGTCGTCGATCGATCGGGCCGACACCGGAGTGCCGGTCCGGTCTCGACATTCGACCCCGGCCCGAGCTGCGCTCGGATCCTCAATCCGACAGGAAGACGGTGCCGGCGTAGCGGCCCTCGGTGCCACCGCCCGCGCGACCGCGGATCCAGCGCAGCTCCCACCACCGCGGCCGGTCAGACGCCGGCAGCCAGGCCGATGTTCCAGCCCGCGACCGCGGGCGCGTCGAGCCGGCCCTCACCCTCGGCGGTGACCAGCGCCGGCTCGGCCCACACCCGCCACCGGCGGACCTCGAGGTCGCCGACCCACAGCGTGAGCCACGCCCAGTCGGTGGCGCGGACCATCGCGGCCGGCAGCGGATCCTCATGACCCGATCGTGCCAGGGCCCGGCCGCGATCGACAGCCCGAAGAGGCGCCGCGCCGCTACCTGATGGCGTTCCCGGGTCGCACGCCCAAGGCCAACTTTCATGCTCCGACCGGCTTCGGCACGCTGATCCTGGATCCGTGATCGGAAGGCAGACCCCGAACTTCCCCCGACGTCAGGGGACGAGGGCGAAGCAGTAGAAGCCGCCGTAGCCACCGCCCGAGCCGACCGTGTTCGAGTTCGGGTTGGGACCGCCCATCTCGATCAGGTTGATGCCGGGCGCGCAGCCGCTCTCGATCAGCGCCGACATCCAGTTGACGCCCGAGCCCATGCGCGGCCACGAGTGCCCGACCCGGGGCTGGCCCTCGACCGGCTTGTTGCCGGCGTTCGCGGTCCAGTCGAGGCAGGTCCGGTTGGCCGCGTCGAGGCGGCCCAGCGTGTTGGTCCCGGTCAGCATGTCGTGGTTGTCGACCTGGCCGGTGTTGTCGGGGTTGTGGTTGGGGACGCCGTCCTCGTTGGGGAAGTCGTTGCGGATCGCGGCGTCGGCGCCGAGCGGCCGATCGTTGAGCAGGCTGGCGCGATCGGGCGCGAGCAGGCGACCGAGGCGGTCGTACCAGGGGCCATTGCCGACCCGATCGATGGCGTTGACCGCGACGCCGGTGCCGTCGCTGGCGGCGCTCAGGAACGCGCGCCACTGCTTGGCGCTGGCGCCCAGCATCGAGCGCTCGGCGATCGCGGCGCAGATCTTGTCGGCGCCGCGCAGCCCGGCGTTGGCGCCGGTCTCGCCGTAGCGGAGGTCGCCGCCGAAGCCCTGCGGGTTGTTCGACAGCTCGCGGACGGCGCGGACGCTGGTGACGAAGAAGCTGAAGTGGGGCAAGGCCGAGGTGTCGGCGTCGATCGCGGCGTCGACCGGGGCGTCGATGGCCGCGTCGATGGCCGCGTCGATCGGCCGGGCGTCGATGGTGGCGGCGTCGGGATCAGCGCCACCGCCGCCGCCACACGCGGCGAGGCCACCGGCCAGGGCCAGGATCTGCGAAGAGCTTCGGGCACGGGTCATGGTCACCTCGGGGGTCGTGGTGGCTACAGGCCGCCGAACGGATCGGGGTAAGGCCGGGCCTGCTTGACGTACAGGGTCGGGGTGCCGGGCGTCGCCTGATCGTCGAACTTGAACTCGACGTCCATCGCGTACCAACCGGTGTTGCCGGCCGCCGGGCCGTACGCCGGCGAGAACCGGTTGTGGATCGCGGTCAGCGCCGTGCCCAGCGAGTTGAGCTGGCGCGCGGTCAGCACCGTCGTGCCAGCGTCGATGATGCTCGAGTGGGTCAGGTAGGTGATCGGCTGGTTGGGCTGGCTGAAGTAGTAGAGGATCTGGTCGCTGGTGGTCCCCGGCGGCGGCGCCACCACCTCGACGTCGCCACCGGCCTGGACATTGATGTAGAGCGCCGGGTCGAGCCCGCTGGCGTCGAACGGGTTGGCGGTCACCGCGACGCCGTTGGCTTCCTCGGCCTCGAAGTTCTCGTGGACCAGGAGCGCCATGCCGACCGACTTGTGGTCGACCCGGTAGTAGGTCCGCTCCTCGAACGTCCGGAAGGTCCAGATGTCGGCGTAGACCTTGCGCACGGCCTGGGCCATCGCGTCGATGCTCGCGGTCGCGCCCGAGTACGAGTTGTAGCAACCGGCGCACGGGAAGCCGTCGAGGTCCTCGCTGTTGCTGGTGGTGCGGAACCGCAGCTTGAGCACGCCGGGGAAGGTGGCGGCCTTGGCCGCGATCAGCGCGAGGAAGCCGGGGTCGAGCGGGGCGGCCAGGATGTCGGCGCGCAGCTGGGCCAGCGCGGCGTCGCGCACCACCGGGTCAGTCCGGAAGGCCTCGCTGGCGAGGAAGCCGTCGACCCGGTCGTACAACGCGTTCTGGCGCATGAACTGGTCGTAGTAGTAGATGGGGATCGCGAACGCGCGCTTGATCGGCACGCCCGGCGTCCGGTAGAGGAGCGAGTAGTGCGCGGCCTTGCCGCCGAAGGCGCGGACCGCGGTGCGGATCGCGTCGCGCAGGGTCTGGCCACCGGTCGGCTCGGGCGTCACGTTCTCGATGTCGGTGAACGCGGTGACCGTCACGTCCACCGCCGGCAGGGTGACCGGGGCCGGTGCGTGCGCGTCCCACCAGGCCTGGGCCTCGGCCGCGGTCGCCGACGCGACCGTCCACTCCGAGGCCGTGACCACCAGCTTGATGAGCTGGCCGTCGAGCGCGCGCAGGGTCGGGTTGGTCTGGGCCCCGCGCAGGCCCATGTTGGGCGTGTGCCGGTTGCGCGACAGCACGTTGACGTGCGAGAGCGGGGTCTGGAAGGTCTCGGTGATGAGGCCCTGGATCACCGAGATGTCGTTGGGCGCCTCGTCGAGGACCACGATGTCCTGGAACGACACGAACTCGGTGGCCAGCGCGGCGGCGGTGGTGAAGTGCAGGCGGCCGTAGGCGGTGCCGAGCGACAGCGGCTGGAAGTCGATGTTGGCGTAGAGCTGATCGGTGGTGACGACCGGCACCGCCGCCGGCAGGGTCGCGGCGACCGCGCTCAGCGCCTCGGACGTCGGATGGAAGCCGAGCTGGGGGCCGAAGAAGCCGGCGTGCTTCACGGTCAGGAACAGGTGCTCGATCATCGCCGCCGACGCGGTGTCGTACGGCGCCAGCTCGAGGACCCAGCGCTGCGGCTGCTCGTAGTAGGTGACCGCGCCGAGCAGGAAGCGGCGATCGGGCGCGAAGTACTGGGTCGAGTTGAAGTCGGCCAGGCTGCCGACGATCGGCCGGCCGTTGCCCGACAGGTGGGTCGAGGCGAAGGCGTAGTGGATCTGGAAGCGGGTGCTGTGCTGGAAGTACAGCGCGTCGCCGTCCTCGCGATCGAGCACGACCTTGGTCGAGCGGGCCCCAGGCAGGGTCGCGTCGATCGGCTCCGACGCCAGCGCGTCGAAGTCGGGCTTGCAGGTGATCGTCGCCAGCGAGTCGGGCGCGGCCGCGACGTCGGCGATCTGGCAG
>JAYVSF010000580.1:0-4023 GCA_043775605.1 Myxococcales bacterium | reverse complement strand
CTCGAACCCGACGCTGCAGCGATGCTGGGATCCCCGGCCCGGCCACGAGAATCAGCCGCCCGCAGCGCGGCTCGCCCGCAGCCTCAGCAGATCGAGCAGCTCCGACAACGTCACGAGCCCCTCGGCCTCGGCGCGCTCGTCAGCGGTAAGGTCGTCGCCAAGATCTTGCTTGTCGAGCAGCGCGTGCAGTCGCCGGTCGAGCCCTTCGGGCAACGCGAGACGCGGCAGATCTTGGGGCAGGTCGATGCCGATCTCCACATGCTGCGGTGCGGCCACGACCATGTTGGGAGCCTACCGCACTTGGGCGGTCGAGACGACGACCTCACCTTCAGGAAGGAGACCCGGAAGGAGGTGATCGACCCGTCCTTGGTCGAGGTGATCCGCTCCTGCAGACCGCCCATCTCGGTCGACAGGGTCGGCTGGTAACCGACGGCCGACGGGATGCGGCCGAGGAACGCCGAGACCTCCGAGCCAGCCTGGGTGAACCGGAAGATGTTGTCGATGAACAGGAGCAGGTCCTGCTTCTCGACGTCGCGGAAGTACTCGGCGATAGTCAAGGCCGACAGCCCGACCCGGACAGGGCGTCCGGGATCCGGACAGCGCCGGCCGATGGCCGGACAGCCGGCCGTGTGCAACGCGCCAGGAACCGCCGGCGCAGAGGTTCAGCTCGGCCTGGCGACCAGCGGCCCCGACGTCGCCGACGCCTTCACCGCCCAACGCGCGGTCTCGGAGGACGCTCGGCGCGAACGGGCAGCATTCTGCCCAGAACCCGAAGCTGCGACCTGCGGGGGGGGCAGGGCTTGACGACGTCGAGGCGGGCCTGGGCCCAGTGCAGGCGGTTCCGGGCGACGGTCCAGTCGCCGTCGGTGGGCTTGTCGCCCCACTTCGCGAGTTCGGCCTCGGCGGTGCGCAGGTCGGCGCGCGCGGCGTCGGCGTCGACGTCGGCGGCGGCCTCGGTGCGCGGCTCGGATCGGGGCGGGCTGCAAGGATCCGCTCGGATGCGGAGGATGGTCGAGCTATCCGCGGGTCCCAGCGCGCGACGCGGCGACCTGGGCCATCTTGCGCCTTCGCGCATCGAGCTGCTGCCGCATTTGTGGATAGCGCACATCGAGGAACGCCTGCGGCAGCGACGGATCAACGAGCGCCGCCTTGAAGACCTCGATCCCGTGCCTGAGCCACACGTCGGCGGCGTGGGGCGCGTAGTACGCGAACCGGAAGATGCGCTCGTTGAGCTTGCCGACGGCACGTCGCTCGTCGGCGCGCAGCAACTCTCGCAGGAACTCGCGCACGAACAGGATCGAGGCGATCAGCTGGTTGATGGCCGCCGGCTTGCTGTAGCCGGGCAAGCCAGCGACGTTGTGACACCGGCTCTCGAGGCATAGCACCGGGTGCATGACGAGGAAGCGCAGGGGCGGCCCGTCGGCGCGGTCGACCTCGATGGGCACCGCGAGCCGGAACAGCTCCTTGCTCGTCAGTCCGAAGGGCGCTTCGAGGAAGTCGATGACCCGCTCGACGCTGCCTTCATCGAGGAAGGAGACCACGCCGGTGTTCGGCGTCGGGTCATCGAAGCGGGCCGCCAGCGTCGCCCGCCCACCAAGCAGGCGTGCACACTCCGTCACGACTCTCGGGCCCGCGCAGAAGTCGATGTCCTTGCTCGTGTACGGCGCGCCGAGCGCAAGCCCCGCGTTCTGCGACATGTAGCGTTCCGCCCAGAAGTTGACCGCCTGACCGCCGACGAGCACCAGTCCGCCCTCGAGCCCCCGCAGCCTCGCCAGGAGCCTCAGGGCGTCCGCATATGCGAGGACCGCCACCGCGGAAGGCTAGTACAGCTTCGCGTTCTTGAAGTCGATGCGCGCGTCCGGGATCGCGAAGGAGCCGTTCTCTCGCCGCAGATCGTCCCGGCTCTTCTCGCCCGAGGCGAGCGCCTGCTGGTCCAGGTCGCGCGCGGCCGCCTTGGCGCGCGCCCGATCGACCAGCTGCTGTCGTTCCCGATCCATGGTGACCACTGTAATACCTTGGCCGTCGGCCTCCAAGCAGGATGTCCGGGCGTTCAAGCCACGGAAGTCAAGCGACTATCAGGTGCCGCATGACCGAGCCCCTCCTCGTCAAGGACCTCCTCAGCCTCCCCGAGCACATCCGGAAGGGGGACTTCGTCGTCAAGCTCGCCGAGGGCATCGACGACCCGAAGGCCACGGCGGCGACGTACAAGGTCACGAAGCATAAGGCGCATGAACGCGGTTTGGTGGCCGGCGGGCCGGGCGGCGAGGCGTGGCCGCGGGGGCGCCGTAGAATCACTGCCTACAGACCCCGCTTGCGTCGCCGTCCGACGCGCCATCATCGCCCGGGTCAGTCGCCCAATCCTTCGAGCGCCGCCTCGACCTCGCCCTCCATCGAGTAACGCGCCTCGGGTCGGTGCATGAACCACCACGCCGCAGCGTCCCGGATCTGGGCCGCTGCAGCCGGAGCGATCTCCACCCTGTAGGCCATCTACGACGGAGTACCAGGGGCCCCTGTCAGCGGGCCAAAGGTCGGAACGTCGGCGCGGCGTGCTAGATTGTGGTCATGAGCCGCGTGTTCTCGGCCTGCGTCCGCAACGGCGTCATCGTCGCCGACGAGGTTGCCCTGACCGAGGGCTCGACCGTGACGGTGTTCGACGACGCCGTTTGCGACGGCGATGGCGACCCGCTCACGACCGAGCAACACGACCTGGTGGAGCGCGGCCGCGGCGAGCTTGCGCGGGGCGAAGGCATCTCACCGGCGGAGCTGTTGGCAACGCTCCGGCGCGACCGCGCCGACCATGAGGCGACGACCGGAGCGACGAGATCGACGTCAGGAGCTGACTCCAGCCGCTCATCGTGAGCGGCTCGCGCCGGAGGACGCTCGGGGCGAACGGGCAGGAGTCCGCCAAGACGCCGAAGTTGCGGGCTGCGGCGCGGGTCAGGTCTTGACGACGTCGAGGCGGGCCTGGGCCCAGTGCAGACGGTTCTGGGCGAGGGTCCAGTCGCCGTCGGTGGGCTTGTCGCCCCACTTCGCGAGCTCGGCCTCGGCAATGCGCAGGTCGGCGCGCGCGGCCTCGGCGTCGACGTCGGCGGCCGCCACGGCCTGCTCGACCAGGACCTCGATGGCGCCGGACTGATCGATGCGGAGGTAGCCGGCGCTGACCGCGTAGCGCGACTTGCTCTTGTCGCCGATGGTCAGGACGCCGGGCTTGAGCGCGGCCAGCAGCGGCACGTGCCCGGGCAGCAGCACGAACTCGCCCAGCTCGCCGGGCGCGGTCAGGCCGTCGGCGGCCTGGTGGGCCACCACGCCGCGGGGCGTGACCAGGTTGATCTCGAGCTCGGCCATGGTCAGTTCGCCTTCTTGGCCATCTCGGCGGCGGCGGTGCGGACGTCGTCGATCGTGCCGGTCATCGCGAACGCCTGCTCGGGCAGGTCGTCGCACTTGCCGTCGAGGATCTCCTCGAAGCTGCGGACCGTGTCCTCGCGCGACACGAACACGCCCTTGATGCCGGTGAAGGTCTCGGCGACGTGGAACGGCTGGCCCATGAAGCGCTCGATCTTGCGGGCCCGGGCCACGGCGATCTTGTCGTCCTCGGACAGCTCGTCCATGCCTAGGATCGCGATGATGTCCTGCAGATCCTTGTAGCGCTGCAGCACGCGCTGGACCTCGCGGGCGACCCGGTAGTGGCGCTCGCCGACCACCGCGGCCGACAAGATCGTCGAGGTCGAGTCGAGCGGATCGACCGCCGGGTAGATGCCCTTCTCGGTGATCGCGCGGTTGAGCACCGTGGTCGCGTCGAGGTGGGCGAACGCCGTCGCCGGCGCCGGGTCGGTGAGGTCGTCGGCCGGCACATAGATGGCCTGGACCGAGGTGATCGACCCGTCCTTGGTCGAGGTGATCCGCTCCTGCAGACCGCCCATCTCGGTCGACAGCGTCGGCTGGTAACCGACCGCCGACGGGATGCGGCCGAGGAGCGCCGACACTTCCGAGCCGGCCTGGGTGAACCGGAAGATGTTGTCGATG
>JAYVSF010000579.1:0-8714 GCA_043775605.1 Myxococcales bacterium | reverse complement strand
CCAGCGCGGCGCGCCGCGGGGCCGCCTGCTCCTCGACCACGGGCGCCGGCGCGAGCCGCTCGGCGACCGGCGCGAGCACCGGCGCGGAGATCGGTGCGGCCATCTGCACCGGCGGTACCGCCGGAGTCTGGATGGTCGGCGCCGAGGCCCGGCGACCGCTGAGCTCCTCGTGGGCGGCGCGGACCTCGTGCGCGGCCTGCGCCGCATGCGCCTCCTGCGCCTCGTGGGCCAGCACGGCCGCCGGCGTCGGCACGTCCATCACCGTGGTCCGCGCGGTCTCCAGCGCCGACACCGCCGGCGGCGGCTGGACGCTGTCCTTGCCCTTGCCGACCCGACCGAACGGCGCGGTCGTACCCGGATCGACGCCGCCGGTCCGGGCCTTGTTGACGTCGTCGAGGAACTGCTTGAGCGTCAGGTAGCGCCGCGCCGGGTTGCGATCCATGGCCCGGCCGACCACGGCGTCGAACGACGCTCGGCTGCCCGCCACCGACGACGGCGGCGGCGCGCCCCCCGCCAGGTGGGCGGCGAGCACCGCGGCCGGCTCGCCGACGAACGGCGGCTGCCCGGTCAGGAGGTAGTAGGTCAACGCACCCAGGCTGTAGGTCGTCGAGCGCTGATCGATCGGCTTGCCCTCGATCGCCTCGGGCGCGACGAAGCCGGGCACGCCCGGCACCCGCTCACCCGGCGTCGGGATCGCGAAGTTGATCACCTTGATCGCGTCGCCGACCACCAGCACGTTGTCGGGGGAGAGGTCGCGGTGGACCAGGCCGACCTTGGCGGCGTCGAGCAGCGCGGCGCCGACCGCGGCCACCACCTCGGCCGCGCGGTCGCTGTCGATCACCCCGGCCTCGACCTGCGCGCTGAGCGGGATGCAGCCGTCGACCCACTCGGTCGCGACCCACAGCTCGCCGGCGTGCTTGCCCGAGGCCAGCACCCGCGCCACCTCGGGCGCGTGGACGCGCTCGAGTAGCTTGAGCTCGCGCTCGACCCGCTGGCCTTGCGCCGTCGGCGTCAGCACCGCCAAGGCGATCAGCTTGATGGCGACAGGAGCGCCCGACTGGACGTCAGTGCCGCGATGGACCGCGCCGGTGGCCCCGCCACCGATCCGCGGCCCGAGTTGAAACCGACCGCCCAGCATGCCGGACGCAGCCGGGGCTGCGGTCGGCGCTGACGCCGCCAGCGCCACCAGCCGACCAGCGTCGGCGGTGCAAAAGTTGGCGTCGTCACCGTACTGGGTGCCGCACTTCGGACAAACCTTCATGTCGGGACCTTCACTTGCAAACGTGCGGATCGTAGGGACATCCTCCCTCGAAAGCAACCGGAGTGAGCCGATGCGTCTCGTGACCCTGGCCTATGCGACCGCTGACGAGTTCCTCGCCAGCTACCACGACAGCGACGGTGGGACCGTCTCGGTCCAGACCCGCACCGACGGGACCATCGGCGAACAGCTGCTGGTCGAGATCTCGTTCCCGGGGCTACCCAACCGGGCCCTGGTCCGGGCCACGGTCACCTCGATCACCTTCGAGCACGGCCTCCGGTTCGTGGTCGACCCGGCCGACGCCACCACCCGCGACTTCCTGCTGGCGATCGCCCGTGGCGACAACGTCGTGGTCGCCGCCCACCGCGACCACCTGCGGTTCCCGTCGTCGCTACGGGCCCACTGGTCGCAGACCGACGGCGGCGCCAACGGCGACGACACCACGATCGTCGAGGACCTGTCGGCGGGCGGCGCGTTCGTCCTGGCCGCCCATCCACCCGCCGTCGGCGCGGCGGTCCAGCTGACGATCGAGGTCCTGGGCAGCCCGCCGCTCGAGACCAGCGGGCACGTGGCCTGGGTCCGCCACGGCAAGGCCCCCGGCTTCGGGGTCGATTTCGACGCCCTGGTCGGCGACAGCGGCCGCCGGCTGCGCGCGCTCCTGCGCCGGGCCTCCGAGACCGCCGAGGTCGCCCTCGACGCCTGATAGGGTTGGCAACGCTGTGACCGGGTTGGTCGGCCAGGCCGCTCTCGTGCTGGTTGACACCCGCGGGCGGGTTGGGTAGAACCCGGTCCGCCATGGCCTCCAATACCAATGCCTCCGAGAAGCGCCGCAAGCGTCGGCACGACAACATGGGCCGCCGCCGGAAGAACACCACCGGCCGCAAGTCGACGCTGAGCTCGGCCGAGCTGTTCGCCGCCTGCGGCGAGCCCGGCAAGCCGATGCCCGTCGCGAAGGCCTGATCGTCGCCGCTCGGGTCTGCCTCCCTCCGACCCGCGGCCCGGGGACGGTCGAGATCTAGGCCGGCTCGGCCGAGACCCGATCGACCGAGTAGACACCTTTGATCCGCGACAGCGCGCGGATCACGCCCTTGAGCTGGTCGAGATCCTTCACGCTCGCGTGGAAGGTGTTGACCGCCTTGCCGGCCTCGGTCGCCCGGCAATGGGCCTGGTTGATGTTCACGCCCTGGTCGGTGAACGACTGCGAGATCGTGGCCAGGAGGCCCGGCTTGTCGGCGCACAGCACCTGGATCGCCACCTCGTGGCTGCCGTGGGCCTGGCCGTCCCAGGTCACCTCGACCCGGCGCTCGGGATCGAGGTCGAGGCCCTTGTCGCAGTCGCGGCGGTGGACGCTGACGCCCTTGCCGCGGCTGATGTAGCCGACGATCTGGTCGCCGGGCAGCGGGCTGCAGCACCGCGCGAACCGCACCATGATGTCACCCTCGCCCGCCACCAGGATGCCGCTGCCGATCGGCCGCCGCGTGACCTTGCGCAGCAGCGTCTTCAGCACGCCCTCGCTCTTCTCGGCCGCGACCTCCGCCTTCTTGACGTCGTCGGGCAAGAGCTTCTCGAGCACCTGGCTGACCGTCACCTTGCCGTAGCCGACCTGGATGATCAGCTCGTCGGAGTCCCCCAGCCGCAGCTCGCGCGCGGCGTGGTCGAGGTCCTTCTCCGACCGGGCCAGGGACAGCCCGCGCTTGCGCAGGCCCTTCTCGAGGATGTCCTTGCCCAGGCCGATCGCCCGCTCGCGCTGCTCCTTGCGCAGCAGGTAGCGGATCTTGGTCCTGGCCTTGGCGGTCTTGACCAGCGCCAGCCAGTCCTTGTTCGGCTTCTGATTGGGGCTGGTGATGATGTCGACGGTGTCGCCGTTGCGAAGTTGGTAGCGCAGCGGCACGATCATGCCGTTGACCCGCGCGCCCGAGCAGTGATCGCCGATGTTGCTGTGGACGGCGTAGGCCAGGTCGATCGGCGTCGCGCCCTTGGGCAGCGCCTTGACGTCGCCGCGCGGCGTGAAGACGTAGACCTCGTCGCCGAACAGGTCGAGCTTCACGGTCTCGAGGAACTCGGTCGGATCGCGCAGCTCCTTCTGGTGCTCCATGAGCTGCCGGATCCACGCGAACTTGCCCTCGTCGTCGACCGGCTTGCCCTCCTTGTACTTCCAGTGGGCGGCGATGCCGTGCTCGGCGACCGCGTGCATCTCGCGGGTCCGGATCTGGATCTCGATGCGCTCGCCCTTGGGCCCGATCACCGACGTGTGCAGCGACTGGTAGAGGTTGTTCTTGGGCAGCGCGATGTAGTCCTTGAACCGGCCGGGCACCGGGGTGCAGGCCTGGTGGGCGACGCCGAGCGCCTGGTAGCAGTGCATCTGCGAGTCGGTGACCACCCGGAAGCCGATCGCGTCGTGGATCTCCTCGAACGTGCGCCCGGTCTTCTTCATCTTCGAGAAGATCGACCAGAAGTGCTTGGCCCGGCCCGAGACGTCGCAGGGCACGTCGTTGTCGCGCATCTCCTTGGCGATGAGCTGCTCGACGGTCGTGATGTAGTCGAGCCGCTCGGCCCGGGTCTGGGCCACCGCCAGCGACAGCTGCTCGTACTCGCCGGGCTGCAGGTACTTGAAGGCCAGATCCTCGAGCTCGGTCTTGACCCACGAGATGCCGAGCCGGTTGGCGATCGGCGCGTAGATCTGCATGGTCTCGGCCGAGATCCGCTCCTGCTTCTCGGGCGGCAGGTGGTTGAGCGACCGCATGTTGTCGAGGCGGTCGCACAGCTTGACCAGGATGACGCGGATGTCGCGCGCCATGGCCATGAGCATCTTGCGGAAGTTCTCGGCCTGCTGCTCCTCCTTGGTCGACCACGGCAGCTTGCCGAGCTTGGTCACGCCGTCGACCAGGAACGCGATCTCCTTGCCGAATAGCCCCGTCAGCTGCTCGACGGTGGCCGAGGTGTCCTCGACGCAATCGTGGAGCAGGCCGGCGCACACCGACGAGGTGTCGAGCCGCAAGGTCGTGATGATCTCAGCGACCGAAACCGGGTGGGTGACGTAGGGATCACCGGAGCGGCGGGTCTGGCCGGCGTGGGCCTTGGCGGCGAAGTCGTAGGCGCGCCGGACGACGTCGAGGTCGGCGTTGGGATCGTAGCTCTGGATCGAGGCGAGGATCTGCTCTAGGCGCATACGACGGGGCGAACCTCGGGAACCAGTGAGGTTAGCACGCCCGCCCGCGCTCGACCCGCGCCCGCCCGGCGGCGATCAGTTGGTCGCGAGCCGGTCCGCGAAGTTCCAGGTGAACTTGAAGGCCTGCTCGGAGCGGCGGACCACCAGCGTCATCTTGCGCATCTCGGGCCGAAACAGGTCGCGCTTGTAGAACACGAAGTCGGCGCGGCCGCGGAACACCGACAACGAGCCGAGCGACTGCCGGCGCTTGTAGCCGTCCTCGTTGATCGCGACGATGTCGCCGTAGATGTTGCGCTGGGCGGTGCGCAGCTCGCGGTCCCACATGCTGACCAGGTGCTTGGTGCTGGCGTGCTCGACCGACTCTGGCAGGTACTCCGTGCCGTGATCGTCGACCATGTAGACGTCCCACGACGTCGGGTCGGCCCACTCCCGCCACTTGTGCTCGATCTGGACGTGGAAGCGCAGGCGATCGCGCGACACCAGCGTGAACTGCGCGACGTTCTCGAGCGGGTACCGGTGATTGTGGACCACCGCGACCCGCTGCGTCGCCTCGGGCTCGCGCGGCTGCTCGAGCTCCATGTCGCCGGTGACGATCATGATCGGCTCCGACTCGCGCAAGGTCTCGTTGGCGGCGGCGAGCGGGTTGGGCTGACGGACCTCGGCGGAGAAGGTCCGCGAGCACCCGCCCGCGCTCATCGCCGCCACCACCGCGAACGTCACCAGCGTCGTGCCCCGCGTTCCGTGATCGAGAAGCAGGCTCTTCCACATAGAACGAGCGTCCCGCTCCCGCGCGGCGCCGTCAATCAAAAGCCAGACGTCCGACGCCAGCAGGCGGCCTGCGACCGTGCCGACTGTGGGCCTCGGTCGCACGTCGCACCCCGGATCAGGCCGGCGGCGGACTGGCGATCAACCCGCGGGCGTGGGCGGCGGGATCGCGGGCTCGGTTGGCGGCGACCAGCGCGGCCAGCGCGGTCAGCGGCAGCTCGACGTCGGGGCGATCGCGGTCGCCGTGGCGCCGGGTCAGGTAGATCGCGCGCAGCACCGCGTAGGCGGCGTCGACGGTCTCGTTGACGATCAGGTGATCGTAGGCCTCGAAGTGGCGCAGCTCCTCGATCGCCTTCTTCAGCCGGCGCTCGATGACCTCGGGCGCGTCGGTGGCGCGCGACCGCAGCCGGGCGGCCAGGGTCGCGAGGTCGGGCGGCAGGATGAAGATGCGGACCGAGTCGGCCGGCCACAGCGCGGCCAGGGCCCGGGCCCCCTGGTAGTCGACGTCGAAGATCATGTCGCGCCCGGCGGCGATGCAGGCGTCGATCGGCGCCCGGCCGGTGCCGTAGCGGTTGCCGTGGACCTCGAAGGTCTCGGCCAGCTCGCCGCCGGCGGCCATGCGATCGAAGATCGCCGCGTCGACGAAGTGGTAGTCGACGCCATCGGTCTCGCCGGCCCGCCGCGGCCGGGTGGTGAACGACACCGAGAAGTCGATGGTGGCGTGCTCCTTCAGCAACCGCCGGGTCAGGGTGGTCTTGCCGGCGCCCGACGGCGACGACACGATGATGAGGCTGCCACGGTGACTCATTCGAGGTTCTGCACCTGCTCGCGGATCTTCTCGAGCTGGGCCTTGGCGTCGACCACCAGCGGGCCGATCGCCGCGGCCGTCGACTTGGCGCCGAGGGTGTTGAGCTCGCGGCCGAGCTCCTGGGTCAGGAAGTCGAGGCGGCGGCCGACCGGGCCAGTGGCGGTGGCGGTGGTCGCGGCGGCGAGTTGCTCGAGGTGGGCGCGGGTCCGGACCAGCTCCTCGGTGACGTCGACCTTGTCGGCGAGGATCGCGATCTCCTGGGCCAGCCGGGCCGGGTCGATCGTGGCCAGCATCTCGGGCTCGACCAGCCGGGCCACCCGCTCGCGCAGGCGGTCGAGCGCGCCGGCCGCGGCCTTGGCCCCGGCGAGGTCGAGCTGATCGACCAGCCCGATCAGGTTCGCGACCCGCGCCGCGAGATCGCGCGCCAGCACCGCGCCTTCGCCGGTGCGCATCGCGATCAGCGCGTCGAGCGCGGCCCGGGCCGCAGCGGTGCCGGCCGCGGTCTGGTCGGCGAGGAGGGCGTCGTCGCCGGCCGCTGCGCTGTCGTCGCGATCGGCGGAGGCGGCCGCGATCACGCCGGGCTGGGCCAGCACATCGGCCAGGGTCGGCGGCGCCAGCCCGAACTCGCGGGCCAGCCCGAGCAGCTCGAGATGGACCTGGGCCGCGACCGCGCGATCGATGTGGGTCCGGGCCACGACGCTGGCGTGCTCGACCCGGATCGCCACCGCCACCGAACCGCGCTCGAGCCGCTCGCGCACCAGGGTGAGCACCGCGTCCTCGATCGCCGGCGGCACCGCCGCGGTCCGCAACTTGACGTCGAGGAAGCGATGGTTGACCGCGCGCAGCTCGACCGTGACCTTGAGCGGACCGTGCTCGGCGGTCCCGCGTCCGTAGCCGGTCATGCTCCGCACGCCGACGGTGATACCACGCCGGCCGCTCAGGATCGCACGGCCGAGGTCGCGCGCAGACCGGCGAGATCTGGCGGTCAGCGCGCGTCGACGACTGGCGCCGGCAGCGCCGCCAGCAACGCGTCAGCGGCCGCGCCATCGGCCGCACCGGCCAGCTCGACCGCCAGCGTCCGCAGCCGCTCCGCGACCGCGCAGGCCGCGACCCCGGCCCGCCGCTCGTCGGACACCGGGCCGTGCCTCGCGGCGATCGACAGCACCACGCCGCGAAGTGCCTCGAGCTCGCCCTCGGTGCGGCCCTCGGTGCGGCCCTCGGTGCGGCCCTCATCGAACAGGCGCCGTCCGAAATCGCTGCGCGGCCGGTAGTTCTCGAAGTGCATCTGTTCCTCCAGCGCGCGGCGCGGACCTTCGCCCAGCGAGCCGCACAGTAGATCGTAGCACACACCCGCCATCGCCCGTGGCAGCGCCCCGAGCGCGACCGCGGCCGCTCGCACCGCAAGCTCGCCGTCCGGACCGTTGCCGTGGACCAGACCGGACAGGAGCGCCATCCACGGCGACCCGACCGCGCTGTCGCGCGTGAACCGGGGCAACTGGCGCGGGCCGATCACCAGGGGCGCGAACGGCGAGCCGACCTGCAACGTCGTGATCGGCGTCGCGGCCCATCGGGCGACGGCCTCGTCGGTGGTCAGCACCACCAGGCAGGTCTGGCAACCGAGTCGCGCGTGGAGCGAGGCGACGTACAGGGGCCACGACCTCCGCTTGTCGTCGTCGCGCGACCGCTGGACCTCGACGATGATGCCCATCACCGACCCGCCGACGGGTGCACCGCCCTCGAGCCGCACGACGAGATCGGCCCGCCTCTCGGTGGGGATGGCCTGGCTGAAGTCGGCGTCCGCCACTTCAACCCGGGCGAACGGCGGCAAGGTCAGGCCGAGTGCCTCACGCAGGAGCGCGGGCACGAGATCCGGCTCCTCGCGCAACATCACGAGCGGCGCCTCGTGCTGCATCGATGGCATCGAAGCGACCAAGAGCAAGCCCCGTGCCGGCCGCAACCTACGATGACGCCGCCGGATGGCGTCCGGCTGCCGGACGGATCGTCCGAGATTCGGACACGGGTGGCCGGATTCCGGACGCCCCGAAGATCCCGGCAGCCCGAGGAGCGAAGCGGTTCTTGCGACTCAGAGACTGAGAATCATTGCGGATTCCCAGCCTCTGACTGATTGGCTCACCGACGAGGAACGTCGGCAGCGCTTGCACGGAAACGAGTTTGTTTCACAAACTCTCAGCGCGGCGGCGCGATCGCGCGCAGCCCGGCGATCAGCGCGCGCAGCTCGGCGGGCGGCTCGCTGCGAAAGCGCAGCGGTAGGCCGGTGCTCGGGTGGATGAAGTCGAGCCGGGCGGCGTGCAGGGCCTGGCGTCCGAGGGCCTCGGCCAGCGGCGCCAGCGCGGCCAGCTTGCCGGTGTAGCGCCGGCCGTACAGCGCATCGCCGATCAAGGGCCACCCGCGATCGGCCAGGTGGACCCGGATCTGGTGGGTGCGCCCGGTCTCGAGGCGGCAGCGGACCAGGGCCGCGTCGACCGTGAACCGCTCGACCACCTCCCAGTGGGTGACCGCCGGCTTGCCGCGCGCGACCTTCGACGAGAACCGCTTGCGATCGACCGGGTGGCGATCGTGCAGGGTCGCGATCGTGCCGCGCGCGTCGGTCGGCGCCGGCGCGCACACCGCCAGGTACTCGCGGGTGATCGTGCCGGGCAGCAGCTCGGCGGCGTCCTCGCCCAGCGGCTCGGCCAACCCCACGGCCTTGTGCT
>JAYVSF010000578.1:0-7748 GCA_043775605.1 Myxococcales bacterium | reverse complement strand
TCGAGCGGACCGCCGCGTGACCGCGCGCGGTCGTCGTCAGCTGGGCGACGGCGGTGGTCTTGCCGCGGGCGCCGCCGAGGTCGACCCCGACGAAGGTGGCGAAGCGGCGCTTCATCAGCGTCCGGTGTTCTACCAGGATGGGGCCGAACCGCACCGCCCCGGCCGCGAAAATGTGCGCGCGCGATCGAGCGTGGTACACACCGACCCGGCCGCTCGCGGCCCGGAGCCCGAACATGGCCGTCGATCGCGCCGCTACCTTCCGCACGTTCATCGCCCGCAACCCGGCCGATCCGTTCCCCCGCTACGGCCTGGCCATGGAGCTACGCAGCCGCGGCGACCTGACCGGCGCGGCCGGCTCGTTCGAGGAGCTGATGACCGGGTTCCCCGACTACGTGCCGACCTACCTGATGGCGGCCGGCGTGTTCGCCGAGCTCGGCCGGCAGGACGACCGGGTCCGCGCCTTGCGCCGCGGGATCGAGGTCTCGACCGCCCGTGGCGATGGTCACGCCCGCAAGGAGCTCGAGGCGGCGCTGGCGGAGGCGCAAGCCTAACTCCGCGACGCGTGGGCGCGTGACGCGCGCCGTTTTGCGGTAGAGTGCCGCCGCGATTCGTCGCACCCCGTGCCGGGGTGGAGAAATGGTAGACTCGGGGGTCTCAAAAGCCCCTTCCCGCAAGGGAGTGTCGGTTCGAGTCCGACCCCCGGCACCGACCAGAAGAACGTTGCGCGTGGCCTCGGGTGCGGGCCACAATCCCGGCCAATGCCGTCGCTTCGTTGGTCCCTGAGAGTTTGTGAAACAAACTCGTTCCGTACAGGCGCATCGGTGACGCGATCGTCGGCCGTGTCGGTGGCGCTCGCGCTGGCGCTCGCCGCCGGCGGCTGCGCGACCGCCGAGGTGTCGGGCACCGGCGGCCCCGACGCGCGCCGGATCGACGCCCGCACCCCCGACGGCGCGGTGACCGACGGGCCCGCGACCGACGGTGCGGCGCTCGACGCCCGCGCGATCGACGCCCGCGCGATCGACGGCGCCGTGATCGACGCCCGTCCGATCGACGCCGCGATCCCGATCGACGCCGCGACGGCGATCGACGCCGCCTGCACGCCGGTGGTGATGCAGCGCCTGGTCAACCCGGCCTTCGACGCCAGCCCGCTCGGCACCGGCTGGGTCGAGACCCTGATCGATCCGGCCTACCCGCTGATCACGCCCGACGACGGCGTGCCCGAGCACACCGCGCCGAACAAGGCGTGGATGGGCGGCCTGCTCAGCGGCGACGACGAGCTGCGCCAGGACGTCGCCATCCCGGCCGGCACCACCCGGCTGCTGTTGCGCGGGGTCTACGACCTCCGCACCGACGAGTTCTTCCCCGGCGTCTACGACAACGCCACGGTCGCGCTGACCACGCCCGGCAACGTCCTGCTCGAGACCGTGCTGGCGATCGACGACGACGGCGCGACCAGCGCGTGGACGCCATTCCAGCGGATCTTCGCCCAGACCTACGCCGGTCAGACCGTGCGGGTCCGGATCCGCTCGCACAACGACGACTCCGACGCGACGTCGTTCTTCTTCGACACCCTCGTGCTCGAGGCGACGGTCTGCCAGTAGGGATCAACAGCCCGCGCTCGGAGCCCGTAGTGAATTGCCCGGACCGACGGTCGAAGGAAGGCAGACCCCGTGCCGCCACGCCTGACCCCGAACGCCCAGAGTCATTGTTGATCGATCGCCAAGGCTCGCTCGTGCGGCTCGCGACGTTCGCGCTGGCGGTCGCGCTGGCGGCCGGGTGCGGGCGAGCCGAGGACGCGTCGGGCGCGAAGCGCAGCCCGCGACCGCCGGCGCCGCCGAAGGTCGAGATCCCGGCCACGCTGCAGATCGCGGTGACCATCGACGGCACCCCGGCCCAGGCGATCGACGCGGCCCTGCTCGGCCAGCTCGCGCCTGACTTCGTCGACACCGATCGTCGAGCCTGGCGGCTACGCAGGCTGGTGCCCGCCCTCGGCGGCCCCAGCGCCGCGGTCGAGGCGGTGGGCCACGCCGGCATCAGCGTGCGGTTCGCCGCGACGGCGACCGACGGCATGGAGCCGGTGCTGTTCCTGACCCGGCGCGGCGAGGTGGTGGTGACGATGGTTGATCCGACCCATCCGTTCCCCGACTATCACGGCCAGGGCGGGCGCCTCGGCCGGCCCGGCGATCCGCTGCCGCACCTCGGCCGGGTCACCGAGCTCCGCGTCGTCACCCGCTGAGGCCCCGACCGCAGGTCGGGCCGGGGTTGAGTGTTGAGATCGGACCGGCACTCCGGTGCCGGCCCGATCGATCGAACGAGTGCCTGAGCAGGTCCTGCTCAGGCGCTGAGCCACGCGACCCAGGTGCCGTCGTCGGCGAGCACCAGCGCGCGCGCGCCGGGCGGCGGCGGTCCGCCGAGGCCGAGCGTGGTCGCGCCGGTCCGCTCGGCCCAGGCTCGCGCCACCAGGCCGAAGGTCAGCCGCGGGTTGATCTCGACCAGCGGATGCAGGCGCGGGCCGCTCGCGGTGCGATGGACGAACGCGTCGACCACGAAGCCGCCGCGGTAGCCGAGCGTGGCCAGCCGGCCAGCGACCGTGCTCGCGACCCGGTCGAGCTCGGCGCGCCAGCTCGCGTCGAGCCCGGCGCCGTCGTCGACGACGATGCCGCGGACCACGCCGGCGGGGTCGCACCACGGCCGGTGCGGCGGCAGCAGCACGACCTGCCCGCCGTCGCCGATCACGCCGCCGATGCCGAGGTCGGCCACGCGCTCGAGCCAGGGCTCGAACACCAGCGCGCGGTGGCGGGTCAGCAGCCGCGCGAGCCGGGTGGCGGTCGCATCGTCGATGGTGGCGCCGGTGCGGCGGACCCGCTCGCGGCCGGCCGAGGTCACCACCGCCTTGGCGACCCAGGCGCCGGTCGGGCTGGCGTCGGCGCCGCCGGCGGCGAGGTGCGCCCGCAGTTGATCGACGCCGGTGACGGTGAGGGCGCCGGGCAGCGCGACCCCGAGCTCGTCGGCCAGCGCGGCCGCCAGTCGGCGATCGCTGGCCGCACGGGCGATCGCGACCGGCACCGGCGGCAGCCCCCACAGCGCCGCCCGCCAGCTCGCGGGCTCGACGATCGCGGTGGGCGCGGGCCCGGCCAGCTCGTCGCAGGCACCCCACGGCAGCGTCCGCGCGGCAGCCGGCCACGCACCGCTGACCAGGACCGGGCGCGGACCCGGGCCCGGCGCCATCGCCTCGGCCGGCACCGGCGCCGGCAGCCACAGCGCGACGTCCTCGTCGTCGACGTCGTCGGGCGCCAGCGCCCGCAACGTGGTCGCGAGCCGCGCCAGCCGGGCCGCCACCACCGCCGGCAGCGGCGCGCCCGCCGTCCACGTCACCTCGCAGTCGAGGTTGCCGATCAGCGCCGCGGACCACCCGATCCTGCGTGCGGTCACGACCGGCCGCCGCCGCCCGGTCGGGTCGGCACCGCCTCGGCCAGCAGCGCGATCATCGCGTCGGACAGCCCGGCCCGGCGCCGCAGCTCGACGTCGAGGCGCGCGCCGCGAGCCCGACGGGCGTCGAGCGGAAAGGTCGCGACCTCGCGGTAGACGTCGGCGGGCTCGCGACCCGGCGCCAGCCGGCCCAGCCAGGTCCACGCGAAGCGCACGTGGTCGACCTCGTCGGCCGCGACCTCGTCGAGGATCGTCGCGGTCGCGCCGTCGCCCGCGGCCCGCGCCGCCGCCGCGTAGTCGCCGCAGAAGTCGAGGTTGGCGCTCTCGAAGGTCAGGCCCATCGTGCAGACGAAGCCCAGCGGCGTCGCCAACCGGGCCCGCTGGTTCCAGAAGTGACCGGTGACCGGCTGGCTGCCGAGCGGGCAACCGAGCGCCGCGGCCCGGGCGGCGTAAGCCAGGCAGTGGCGCTGCTCGTCGGCGCAGATCGCCAGGAGCCCGGTGCGGAACGCGCGCGGCTGGTCGGCGAACGCGAGGATCGCCCACGCGAACAGCTCGGCGGCCTGCAGCTCGTGGTTGGCCAGCGCGTGCAGGATGCGGGCGCGCTGGGCCGGGTCGCCCATTCCGGCCACCGGCGGCACCCGGACCTCGCGGCCGGGTCGCATCACCAGATCCGTCGGGCGGCCGGGCCCATCGGGCACGTCGGCCGGGGCGCACTCGACCTCGACCCGCAGCCCGGCGGGGGGCGGCGCCAGCTTGTCGGCCAGCACCGTCGCGGTCACCACCCGCCGCGCGAAATCCGAGGCTGTGAATCCTTGCAGATTCCGGGCGGTCTCGTCGAGCAAGCGCTTACTTGCGACGGCGGCGGCGAACGACCAGGCCGGCGACCACCAGGCCGAAACCGATCGGCATCGTCGGGTCGCTCTGGTTGGTCGAGCAGCCGAGGCAGTTCGCCACGGACGGCCAGCACAGGCCACCGCCGGCGCCGTTCGACAGACAGGCGTAGCCGCCCGGGCAGCCGTCGGCCGACGGGTCGCAGGCCTCGGTGCACAGCTGCTGGCTGTCCTTGGTCGCGCACTGGCCGGACACGCAGTCGGCGCCGTTGGCGCAGGTCGTGCCCAGGCCACCGGTCGCGGTCTCACCCGCGACGCAGCGGTGATCGACGCAGACGAAGCCGGCGCCCTCGGTCGTGCAGTCGCTGGCGTCCTCGCAGCCGGTGCCGACGGTGAACGTGATCTCGACCGAGGCCTCGGCGCCCTGGGTGTCGACGGCGGTCGCCCGCAGCTTGTGGGTGCCGTCGGCGATGGTCGCGGGACCGTTGGTGACGTACGGGTTGGTAGTCAGGGTCGCGTAGGGCGCGCCGTCGAGCAGCAGGTCGACGCGGGCCACGCCGTTGGCGTCACTGGCGTCGAGCGAGATCGGGAAGGCGCTGCCGACCGACTGGTTGGGGTGCGGGTTCGTGATCGACAGGGTCGGCGGGGTCGGGTTGGAGCCGCCGAACACGGCCAGGATCTTCTGGAAGCTGTTCTGGCTGGTCGGCCCGCACTGGCACTCCTGGGCCGGCTGGCAGCAGCCCTGGGTGCCGATGCACAGGTTCTGATCGACGAACGACTTGGCCGCCGGCGTCGGGTTGTAGGTCATGTAGTCGCGGCCGTCGAACTCGTGCGACAGGCCGAAGGCGTGGGCGCTCTCCTGGGCGATGGTCCAGCAGGCGTCGAGCGCGTCGTTGGGGTTGAGGTTGAGGAAGTTGAACGTGATCGCGTTGGGGATGATGCCGCAGGTGAACGGCGACACCCCGGCCACGCCCGAGCCGAAGCCGACCTGGTTCGGCGTGCCGGCGGCCATCGCTTCCCAGTGCGGCACGTTGCCGGGATCCTGGTCGGTGACCTGGATGTTGAAGCGCGAGTATGCGTTGCGGACGCAACCCAGGATCTGCGCGCGGAGGTTGGCGCCGCCGACGTAGGCCGACAGGGTGCCGCGACCGATCGACGAGTGGTTGGTCCGCGAGTCGTCCTGGCCGCGCAGGACCACGCAGTTGCCGTCGCACCAGTTGACGTAGAGGATGCGCGACGGCGGCGCGAACGAGGTGCCCGGCTCGGGGCTCGGGATCGAGTCCGGGTTGTCGACCGGGATCAGCAGCCTCTCACGAGGCGCCGCGGCGGCCGACGAGACCGAACCGACCGTGGCACCGAACGTGAGGCCGAACGCGAAGCCGAGCGCTGCGAGGAGCTTCATGGGTACGTTTTCCAGGTCGAGAGGTCGTGCAACGTACCACGCGGATCTTGCGACGAGCTTGCGGATCGCGTGGGGCGCCCGTCGAGTAGCAGGCGCACCTTTCTACCGTTTTTGCGGGCCGGACCTACCTCCCGATTGCTTGCACCCGATCGCCACGGCTGCTTCCCGCGTGCATCGGTCCGGCCACCGGGCCGATCCCGTGGTCTTCCTTGCAGAAGTTTCAGGTGATCGGGCCTCAGAAGATGGCCGCGGCGGCGATGAACACGCCGTAGGCCACGACCAGGATGGCGCCCTCGATCCGGGTCACCTTCCGGTTGCCGCGCAGGAACACCACCGCGAGCACGGTGATCGCGGCCAGGCCGATGGCGTCGACCGCGTGCATGCGCTCGCCGACTCGCACCGGGTGGAGGTACGCGACCACCCCGAGCACCAGGAAGACGTTGAGCAGGTTCGAGCCGATCACCGAGCCGACCGCCAGCGAGCCCTGGCCGCGCAGCGCCGCCATCACCGACGCCAGGAGCTCCGGCATCGAGGTCCCGAGCGCGACGATCGTCATGCCCAGCATCCGCTCGGACACGCCCCAGGCTCCGGCGAACTGGCGGGCGCCGGCCACGAACTGGCTGGAGCCGACCACCAGCAGCAGCACGCCGAATCCGCTCATGAGCATCGCGACCAGGCGCGATGACTCGGCGGGGCGCTTGCCGCCGCCGTAGGACGCGGCCGCGGTCTCGGACCGCTCGACCAGCCCGACGTCGTCGTCCGACGCGTCCTCGGCCGAGCTGATGGTGAGCGTGACGATCGTGAAGATGATCGCGCAGGCGACCATGATCAGACCCTCGGTGCGGGTGATGACGCCGTCGTAGAGGGTGACCGGGATCGCGATCACCGACAGCAGCAGGATCGGCACCTCGCGCTTGATGATCCGGCTGTCGACCGTCGGCGGCGCGATCAGCGCGGTGACGCCGAGGATGAGCGAGATGTTGGCGGCGCAGGCGCCGATCACGTTGCCGAGCGCGAGCGGCGTGAGGTGGCCGGTGGCGGCCTCGGTCGAGACCGCGAGCTCGGGGGCCGAGGTGCCGTAGGCGACGACGGTCAGGCCGATGACCAGCGACTTGACCCCGAGCCGGCGGGCCAGGGTCGCCGAGCCGCGGACCAGCCACTCCGAGCCCCAGAAGAGGATCAAGGTGCCGATCAGCAGCCGCGCGACGGCGAGCGGGGTCTCGAAGCCCACGGCGCGAGTGTGCGGGCCGGGCCCCGGGCGAAGCAACCCCGGGCGGCTCCCGTCGGCACCCGCCGGCTGTCCGAGGCTCGCGCGGTTAGCGGATCGGCGCCGCGCCCGGCCCGCGCCGGTTCAGGTAGCGGGCGTGCTTCATCAGGCGCTCGATCCGCGGCCAGTCGTCGGAGTCGTAGTAGCCGCGGATGTGGACGTCCTGATCGAGGAGGACGAAGTGGCCGCTGTGGGTGATGTTGGGCACGCCCGACGGCAGCGGGCCGAGGTCGTCGAAGCCGATGCTCATGCCCTTCTCGACCAAGGCCTTGAGCGTGACGATGTCGCCGACCGCGAACCGCCAGCGGCTGGCATCGGCCTGGTAGCGGGTGGCGTAGGCGGCCAGCGCGGCGACGTCGTCGTGGGCGGGATCGACCGAGATCGAGAGCAGCTTGATCCCGGGTTCGTCGGCGGTGCGCTCCTGCACGGTGTGCATCTTGGCGCTGGTGATCGGGCAGACCGTGTCGCAGCGGGTGAAGATGAAGTTGACGATCGTGACGTGGCCGCGCAGCTTGTCGTCGGTGAGCTCGGCGCCGGTGTGATCGACCAGCTTGAAGGCCGGGATCACGCCGTAGTCGTCGAGCTTGTACTGGGGCGGCGGGAAGATCAGCGTCGGCAGCACCACGGTCGGCACCACGATCGCGACGACGAGGACGAGCAGCCCCAGGAACAGCGTCCGGCCCCGCACGCGACGCGGTCGGGGAGGGGCGATGGTCACGGGCGACGCGGGCGAGGTCACCGGCGAGATGTAGCACCCTGGCGCCAGCCGGGGCACCCACCCGCGTCGGTCGCCGTAAATGCTGGCACACGGCGGCGCCAT
>JAYVSF010000577.1:0-8410 GCA_043775605.1 Myxococcales bacterium | reverse complement strand
TCGCGACCGAGCTGATCAGCGAGGTCACGACCCACATGGCCAACGACTCCGCCGCGCGACTCTAGCGCCATTGCGCCGGGGGGCGCGCCGGGGTTCGAGGTCGAGCATGGGGCGGGATGGCCGTGCGTAGCGTGGGTGGCGCGACCATCCGCAGCACCGCGCCGCCCGCGACGATCCGTCTGGGCGAAAAGTGCGGACGATCAGGATGCCGTGGCGCGCCAGCCTGGTAGGTTGCGCGCAGCTTCGACACGGAGAGTTCCATGGCCAAAGTTCGCATCGGTATCAACGGTTTCGGGCGCATCGGCCGCGGCTTCGTCCGCTGCCTGGCGGACGCGCCGACGGCGTTCGACCTCGTCCTCATCAACGACCTGACCGACGTCAACACGCTCGCGCACCTGCTCCGGCACGACTCGGTGCACGGCAGGTTCCCGGGCACGGTCACCATCGCCGACGGCGGCCTGGTCGTGAACGGCGACCACGTCCGCGTCACCGCCGAGAAGGATCCGGCGAAGATCCCGTGGGGCGAGCACCGGGTCGACATCGTCCTCGAGTGCACCGGCAAGTTCGTCGACAAGGAGGGCTGCGGCAAGCACCTCGCCGGCGGCGCCAAGAAGGTGCTGATCTCGGCGCCGGCCAAGGGGCCGGACGTCACCCTGTGCTGCGGCATCAACCTCGAGGCCTACAAGCCGGCCGAGCACCACATCATCTCGAACGCGTCGTGCACCACCAACTGTCTGGCCCCGGTGGCCAAGGTGCTGCAGGAGACGTTCGGCGTGATCTCGGGCCTGATGACGACGATCCACAGCTACACCAACGACCAGGCGGTGCTCGACCAGCCGCACAAGGATCTCCGGCGGGCCCGCGCGGCGGGGCTGTCGATGATCCCGACCACCACCGGCGCGGCCAAGGCGCTCAAGGAGGTCCTGCCGTCGATGGCCGGCAAGCTCGACGGTCTCGCGATCCGGGTGCCGACCCCCAACGTCTCGCTGGTCGATCTGACCGTGCGGCTCGAGCGCCCGGCCACCGCCAAGGAGGTCAACGACGCCTTCCGCGCCGCCGCCGCCGGGCCGATGGCCGGTATCCTGGCCGTGTCCGACGAGCCGCTGGTGTCGTGCGACTTCAACGGCGACCGCCACTCGTCGACGGTCGACGCCGCGCTGACCGCCGCGATCGGCGATCAGGTCAAGGTGATGGCCTGGTACGACAACGAGATGGGCTACTCGCAGCGGCTGTTCGACCTCGCCCGCTTCGTCGGCGAGCGGCTGTAGGCGCGGCCATGGCGCTCCCCAAGGGCATCACCCACGTCAAGGACCTCGCGGTCGAGGGCAAGCGGGTCTTCGTCCGCGTCGACCTCAACGTCCCGCTGACCAAGGACAAGCAGGTCAGCGACGACTCGCGGATCACCGCGGTGCTGCCGACGATCCGCCACCTGATCGAGCGCGAGGCCCGCATCATCCTCGGCTCGCACCTCGGCCGGCCCGACGGCAAGGTCAAGCCCGAGCTGACGCTCGAGCCGGTGGCTGCCCGCCTGGCCGAGCTCCTGGGCTGCGACATCATCCTGGCCGACGAGCCGGTCGGCGACGGCGCCCGCAAGGTGGTCGGCGATCTGCGCGGCGGCCAGGTCGCGATGCTCGAGAACCTGCGCTTCCACCCCGGCGAGGAGGCCAACGACGACGGCCTGGCCCGGACCCTGGCCAGCTACTGCGACGTCTACGTCAACGACGCGTTCGGCACCGCCCACCGCGCCCACGCCTCGACCGCCGGCATGGTCAAGTACGTCGCCGAGCGCGGCGCCGGCTTCGTGATGGCCAAGGAGATCGACGTGCTGTCGCGGCTGCTGCACGACGTCGACCGGCCGTACCTGGCGGTGCTCGGCGGCGCCAAGGTCTCCGACAAGATCGAGGTGCTCGACGCGCTGCTCGATCGGGTCGACGCGATCGCGGTCGGCGGCGCGATGGCCAACACGTTCCTGGCCGCGATGGGCCGCGAGCTGGGCAAGAGCAAGGTCGAGGCCGACAAGGTGTCGGTGGCCCGCGGCTTTCTGCGCAAGGCCTTCGACAAGGGCGTGGCCATCCACCTGCCGACCGACGTCGTGATCGCGGCCGGGATCGACGCGACCGAGGCCCGCGCGGTCGCGGTCGACTCGGTGCCGGCCGACGCGATGGCGCTCGACATCGGGCCGCTGACCATCGACGCCTTCCGGGCCGCGCTCGCCAAGGCCCGCACGGTGTTCTGGAACGGCCCGATGGGCGTGTTCGAGAAGCCGCGGTTCGCGGCCGGCACCTTCGCCGTGGCCCAGGCCATGGCCGACAACCGGCTGGCCCTGACCGTGGTCGGCGGCGGCGACAGCGCGGCGGCGGTGGTCGCGGCCGGCGTCACCGACCGGGTGACCCACGTGTCGACGGGCGGCGGCGCCTCGCTCGAGTTCGTGCAGGGCCTCGAGCTGCCGGGCATCGCCGCGCTCGCCCGAACCTGATCCGCGGACGCGACGGCCCCGCCTGCGGGCGCGGGTAGGACGATGTAGGCGCGAATCATCCTCATCCGATGAGCGCGAAGCGCCGCATCCCACCTCTATAATTGCGCCCGTGAAGGGGCCTGACGTCGCGACGCGACCGCAGTCTCGCCAGGAGGCCAGCTACGAGCTGGTGACCCACCTGGCGACCGGCGGCATGGCGGAGCTGTTCATCGCCCGCCGCCACGGCGACCCGACCGCGGCCCACGTCGTGCTCAAGCGGGTCATGCCCGAGCAGGCCAAGAACCCGCACTTCGTCGGCATGTTCCTCGACGAGGCCCGGCTGGCGTCGCGCCTCAACCACCCCAACATCGCCCAGGTCCTCGACGTCGGCCGCGCCGGCAGCTCGTACTACTACACGATGGAGTACGTGCACGGCGAGAACGTGCGCGACCTGCTCCAGCTCGCGGTCAAGCGCCAGGTGCTGGTGCCGCTCGACGTCTGCCTGTCGATCCTGATCGGCGCCGCGATCGGTCTGCACGCGGCGCACGAGACCCGCGATCGCCACGGCGTGTCGCTCGGCATCGTCCACCGCGACGTGTCGCCGTCGAACGTCATGATCTCGTACGCCGGCGCGATCAAGCTGGTCGACTTCGGCGTGGCCAAGGCCGCCGACCACACCACCGAGACCCAGTCGGGCACGGTCAAGGGCAAGATCGCGTACCTGTCGCCCGAGCAGTGCACGATCCAGGCGGTCGATCGCCGCAGCGACGTGTTCTCGCTCGGCATCGTCGCCTACGAGCTGGTCACCCGCAGCCGGCTGTTCCGGCGGCGCAGCGACTACGAGACCATGCACGCGATCGTCAACGATCCGGTGCCGGCGCCGTCGCGCCACCGCGCCGACGTGCCGCCGGCGATCGACCTGGTGATCGCGCGCGCCCTGGCCCGGTCGCCCGAGCAGCGGCCGCAGAGCGCGGCCGAGCTGGCCGAGGAGCTGGCGGTGGTCGCCGCCGGCCTGGGCCTGGCGACGGGCCCCGAGGTGCTGGCGCGGTTCATGGGCGAGCTGTTCGGTGCGCGACCGCTGCCGTGGGCGCACCTCGATCACCACGACACCGCGGTGATCGCGCTGGCCGCGCTGGCGCCGGGCCTGGCGGCGAGCGAGCTCGAGCCGCTCGAGGACTCGGTCAGCGCCGCCGAGGCCGTGATCGAGGTGGACCAGGTCACGTCGTCGTCGGTCGATCAGGCGTTCGCCCAGGTCATCACCACGATCGCACCGCCGCCGCGCGAGTGGGGCGTGGGCGACGAGGTGCCGGGGGTGTTCACCTGGCCGAGCCGCGACGAGGGCATCGACGGCGTCGATCGCACGGTGATGACGTCGGCGCCGGCCCGGGGCCGCGGGTCCGCGATCCCGCGCATCCCGCCGCCGCCAGCGCGGGTGCCGGTCGGGACGCCGTCGCCGCCAGCGCGAATGGCGGGAGGCGGGTTCCTGCCGACCGACACGGTGGTGACGCCGCCACGGCCGCGCGGCGCGGGCGATGATCCCGAGGTCGGCGACGCCCGCGAGGCCCCCGTGGTAGGCGAGCCAGGGGCCACGATCAAGTTCGGCCGGGTCGGCTGGCTCGACGAGGTGGCGACGACGATCACCGAGCGCACCACGACCCAGCGGATGGCGGCAGCCGCCGCGGCGGCTGGGCGCGGCGAGGCGATGCCGGCGGCGCCGGGGCCGCGCGACACGATCGTCGACGACGGCCCGCGCGACACGGTGCGCGATCTCGGCCAGGGACCGGCCCACCGCGCGGTCGACGTCGAGGCGCTGCGCCGGCTGGTGAACCAGGCCCGACGCGCGCCGGCCGAGGACCGCCGCCGACCCGCGACCGGCCCGGCGCCAGCCCCGGCGTCCGCGCCGGCACCGACGGCGGCCGGATCGACGACCGCGCCGCCGGTCGCGCCATCACCCGCGCCGGCGATCGCGGCTCCGCCGGTGGCGCCGTCGCCGCTGGCCACGCGCGCCACCGCACCGTCGACGCCGGTGGCCAAGGCGGCGGCCAGGAGCTCGGCGGCCACCACCCACAAGCTGGTGCCGAACAGCTCGCCGAGGCTGGCGCCGCCCGCCGCTGCGCCCGGCCCGTCGACCAGCGCCCAGACCATCTCGCTGCCGAAGGCGGGCCCCGACTCGCCCCTCGCCACCACGCTCGAGCTCAACGACGCCGCCGAGGTCATGGCCAAAGCGTGGGGCCCGGCCGGGCCGACGCCGGAGCCCGCCGATCCGCTCGACCAGCGGACGACTACGCCGCGGACCGCGACGCGCCCGCCGCGGACCGAGGCGATCGCGCCGCCGCCGATGGCCTGGCCCCCGGTCGACCCGCGCACGGGTCACCACGGCGGTGCCGACCTGATCCTGCCGGGACTACCGCCGCCCGACCCGGAGTCGCGCCGCGCGCTGGTCGTCGTCGGCCTCGGCCTCCTTGCCGGCGTCGGCCTCGCGCTGGTCGTCGGCCTCGCGCTGCGGTCACCCGACCGCACCGGCAAAGGCGGCGGCGCGGTCGGTGGCGCGGTGGTGGCGCCCGGCGGCTCGGCCGGCGGCGGCGGTGACCACGACGTCGACGCGATCCGGACCCGGGCGCGCGCGGCCCGGAGCGAGGGCCGCTGGGCCGATGCCTACGGCCTGTGCCGCGATGGCCTCCAGCTCGCGACCGACGACGTCGAGCTCGCCGCGATCTGCGCCCACGCCGCGTGCGCCGCCCGTGAACCCGAGGCCGCGAGCCGCTACGTCCGCCTCCTGCCGGCCACGCATCCCGACGCCGAGCTCGCACGGCGGCGCTGCCTCGACCTCGGCGTCGCCGATCCGTCGCCGCCCTGATTCCTGCACGCGTTCGCCGGGACGCCGATCAGCCGTCGCGCGCACCGTCGCCGCCCCGGCCTCAGGCTACTATCGCCGCGATGGGTGGCGACCGCCTCGTGATCCTCGACCCGTCGGGGCGGAGCGCCGACGAGCTATGCGACGCGGCCGGGCGCGCCGGGATCACCACCGTGGTCGTGCGCGATCCCGACGACGCCGACCTGTCGAACACCGGCGCGTACCTGTTGCCGGTGTCGGCCGCCGACCTCGCCGCCAGCCTGCCGTCGACGGTGCCGCGCTGGCTGGTCGGCGACGGCGCGGCCTCGGGCAAGCTGGCCTCGGCCGCGATCACCGCCGCCGCCGCCGGCGTCATCCTGCTGCCGGTGACCCCGGCCACGTTCGGCCCGATCCTCGGCGCCGCCACGGTCCACGCGCCCGAGCTCGAGCTGGCCCGGGCCCGCAACCTGATCGCCGCGTCGGTGCTCGACGCCAGCGGCGAGCCGACCGTCGAGGGGCTGGCCGCGATCGCGCGCGCGTTCGTCGCCGACGACTGCGTGTTCTGGTGGCGCGAGCACGACGGCATGGTGCCGTGGGGCACCCGCACCATCGCCGACGCCGACCAGCCGGTGCTGGGCGCCGCCGCCCGGGTCGCGGCCGCCACCGGCCTGACCGTGATCGGCGCCGGCAGCCGGGGCCCGACCAGCGTCATCGCCGCGCCGCTGGCGACCAGCCCGCACGAGGTCGCCGGCCTGATCGCGATCGTCGTCGATCGCGCGCGCCGGTTCGTCGCCAGCGAGGTCGCCGATCTGCGGGCGCTGGCCAGCCGCCTGCCGCGCGAGCTGACCTTCCGCGCCGGTTACCGGCGCCTGGCCGGCGAGCTCGACCGCCTCACCACCTCCGCCGGGCAGGACGCCCTCACCGGCGCGCTGTCGCGCAGCGCCTTCGATCAGGAGGTCGCGGCCGCGATCTCGGGCGGCAACCGCCGGGGCGAGCCGACCTCGGTCGCGATCTTCGACGTCGTCGGCCTGCGCAAGATCAACCTCGAGCACGGCCACCGCGCTGGCGACGAGGTCCTGACCACGCTGGCCGGACGCGCGCTCGGCCACGGCCGCGGCCTCGACCGGGTCGGTCGGTTCGGCGGCGACGAACTCGCGGTGCTGTACCCGGGCACCAGCGCCGACCGCGCCCACATCGTGGCGATGAAGCTGGTCACCCAGATCGGCGCGACCCCGATCGTCACCGCCGACGGCGAGCTCCACGTCATGGTCCGGGCCGCGGTCACCGGCTTCGGCCCCGGCGAGCGCTCGGGCGAGGCCGGCTTCGCCCGGCTGCGCCAGGCGGTGCGCACCGCCCGGCCCGGTGAGGTCGTGCTCGCGCCCACCGACGCCCGCGGCGACGCCGACGGCAGCTTCGACGACAACGCCGGGGTCACCACCGGCACCACCCTCGGCGGCGCCTACCGCATCCTGCACGAGCTGTCGCGCGGGGCGATGGGCGTGGTCTACCGCGGCGAGGATCTCGGCCTCGATCGCCAGGTCGCGATCAAGGTGCTGCGCTCCGACCTCGCCAGCGACGCCGCGCTGGTCGCCAAGTTCCGGGCCGAGGCCGCGATGCTGGCCTCGCTGCACCACACCAACCTGGTCCAGGTCTACTCGCTCGGCCAGCACCAGGGCGACGTCTACTTCGTGATGGAGCTGGTCGAGGGCGTGTCCCTGGCCGAGCTGCTCGACTCGAACCACGCCGCCGGTCACTGGCTGCCGGTCGACGCCATCGCCCAGATCGTCCTCGAGATCGGCGATGCGCTCGACGCCATGCACGCGATCGGCCTCATCCACCGCGACGTCAAGCCGGCCAACGTGCTGCTCGACCGCGAGCGCGATCGGGCGGTGCTGGTCGACGTCGGCGTGGCCAAGCGGCGCGGCGACGTCGTCGATGGCGCCGGCACCCCCGGCTACGCCGCACCCGAGTCGTTCCTCGAGGGTGGCAGCGAATCGCCCGAGACTGACGTCTACGGCCTCGCCGCGACCTTGTACTGCGGGCTGACCGGCAAGCCGCCGTTCGGCGCGGGCGCGCTGATGCAGGTGATCACGCGCCAGCTCCACGATCCGCTGGTGCCGCCGTCGTCGTTGCGGCCGGGCCTGTCCGAGGCGCTCGACGAGGTGCTGGCCAAGGCCCTGGCGCCTGACGCCGCCCGCCGGTTCTCGTCGGCGTCGACCTTCGCGATCGCCCTGGCCCGCGCGCTCAAGCGCACGCCCCGCACCGACAGTCCAGCCCGGGCCGACGCCGGGCCGACGCCGGCGGTGACCGGGTCCGCCACGCCCGTGGTGCCGGTCGACCGGGTGCCGTCGCGACCGATCCGGGTGTCGGCGTCGCAGTTCGACTCCGAGGTGGTGATGCGCCAGACCGAGCACCTCAGCGGCGCGCCGCGGGCCGGCGGCCCCCACGTCGTGCTGCCACGACCGGGCATGATCCGCGCTGCCCACTTCCGCATCGCGGCCCGGGTCATCGCGCACCTCGGCGGCGACGCGGTGGTGCGGGCGGTGGTCGCCAAGGACGACGTGCTGGCCGCGGCCCTGGCCCCCGGCGCGTCGCCGCTGGGCTGGCTGCCGCTGACCTTGCTGTGCGAGCTGGTCCGGCGGGCCGAGCCCCTCGCCCGTCGCGCCGGCGGCCAGGACGCCAGCGACCACCTGATGCGCGCGATCGGTCGCAGCACGGTGTCGGCGACCCTCGCGCGCTTCCTCGGCGCCGACCCGGCCAGCCTCGGCGTGACGGCGCTGCTCGCGAGCCTGCCGTCGACGTGGAGCCGCTACCACGGCTGGTGCACCGCCCGGGTCCTGACCCGCGGGCCGGTCGCCGCCGACGTCGTGATCCACGGCGCGGCGCCGTCGCCGCTCGCGCTGCAGCTGGTCGAGTCGCAGCTGGCCAAGGCCTGCGAGCTGGCCGGCGCCACCGACGTGACCGTCGGCGTCACCGCGTCGAGCCCGGAGTACCGGTTCTCGCTGGCGTGGGCGTCGGGCCCGGCCCGCGGCACCGGCTGATCGCGCGCGGGTGATATGGTGGCGCCGATGCGCACCCCGTTCGTGGTCGGCAACTGGAAGATGCACAAGACCGTGGCCGAG
>JAYVSF010000576.1:0-2929 GCA_043775605.1 Myxococcales bacterium | reverse complement strand
CCGCCCCCGCGTCGAGGTCAAGTCCCGCCGCGTCGGTGGTTCGACCTACCAGGTGCCGGTCGACGTCCGCCCGGATCGCTCGCTCGCGCTCGGTATGCGCTGGCTGGTGTCCTACGCCCGCGACCGCAACGAGAAGACGATGATCGAGCGGCTCGCCAACGAGATCGTCGACGCCGCCCAGAACCGTGGCAACGCGGTCAAGAAGCGCGAAGACGTGCACAAGATGGCTGACGCCAACAAGGCGTTCGCGCACTACCGCTGGTGATGAGCGCGGCCGGCCTCTGAGCCGGTCGCTTCCGTTTTCGGCACGTTGATCAGCCGCAGCATCAGGAGGCGAGGACCGAAGGAACGACCAAGCATCGGGGGCCCGGCAGGCGAGGCGCGGCACACCGCACCCTCGAACCGCCCGGCTCGAGCACAGTACACGGTCAGACCTTCGGTCCGGCCGTGGGGATCGCCCCCCGCCGCCTCGTCGGCAGGGCCCGATCCCGCGCCGCTGACGACCTCGGGTCGGGCGACGCGACACCGACTCCTTCCGGCCCCCGCCGCCCGTCCGTCCCACCGGACCTCGACCATGCCGTGACGCCTCCGGGCAGTCCGCCGCCGGTCTCCGTCGACGATCCGATCGCGCGCACGCGCAACATCGGCATCGTCGCCCACGTCGACGCCGGCAAGACCACCACCACCGAGCGGATCCTGTTCTACGCCGGCGTGATCTCGCGCCTCGGCGAGGTCGATGACGGCGGCGCCTTCACCGACTGGATGGAGCAGGAGCAGGAGCGCGGGATCAGCATCACCGCGGCCGCGACCACGTTCCCGTGGGCCGGGCACCAGGTCAACCTGATCGACACCCCCGGCCACGTCGACTTCACGATGGAGGTCGAGCGCTGCCTGCGCGTGCTCGACGGCGCGATCGCGGTGGTGTCGGCGGTCGAGGGCGTGCAGCCGCAGACCGAGACGGTGTGGCGTCAGGCCGATCGCTACCACGTGCCGCGCCTGGTGTTCGTCAACAAGTGCGATCGCGACGGCGCCGAGCCCGAGGCCGCGGTCGTCGGCCTGCGCGATCGCCTGGCCGCGCACCCGGTCGTGATCCAGTTGCCGATCGGCCACGGCGCCAGCTTCGAGGGCGTGATCGATCTGATCACGATGACCGCGCGGGTCTGGGACGACGCCTCGCTCGGTGTCCGGTTTTCGGACGGTCCGCCCCCGGCCGAGTTCGCGACCGCCGCCGCCGCCGCGCGCGAGGCGATGATCGAGGCCCTCGCCGACGTCGACGACGGGTTCTTCGCCGGCTACGCCAGCGGCGCCGCCGACGCCACCCTGCCGTCGACGATCCGGACCGCGCTGCGCCGCGCGACCCTGGCCGGCGCCGCGGTGCCGGTGCTGTTCGGCGCCGCGTTCCGCAACCGCGGCGTCCACGATCTGCTCGACGCGGTGGTCGCGTACCTGCCGGCGCCGTCGGATCTGCCGCCGATCACCGGCATCGTGCCGCCCGCGATCATGGCCCCTGGCGCCGCGCTCACCGGCGCGCTCGCCGCCGCGGTGGTGCCGGTCCACCGCCGGCCGACCGTCGACGAACCGCTGGCCGCGCTGGCGTTCAAGGTCGCGACCGACGAGGGCGGCAAGGCCCTGCTCACCTACGTCCGGGTCTACGCCGGTCGGCTCGCGGTCGGCGACACGGTGCTCGACGCGACCAAGCAGCGGCCGGTCGCGATCGGCCAGCTGGTGCGGATGCACGCCAACCACCGCGAGGAGATCGCCGAGCTCCTGCCGGGCGGCATCGGCGCGCTGGTGACGACCACCGCCATCGGCGACGCCGGCCTGCGCGGCCCGAGCATGGTGACCACCGGCGACACCCTGTGCGCGATCGACGCGCCGATCCTGCTCGACGCGATGCACGTGCCGCAGCCGGTGATCGGCGTCGCGATCGAGCCCGAGACCGAGGACGATCTGGCCCGGCTGCAGGCCGCGCTCGAGGCCCTCGCCGTCGAGGATCCGTCGTTTCGGGTCGCGGTCGACGCCGACAGCGGCGCCACCACGATCGCCGGCATGGGCGAGCTCCACCTCGAGATCCTGGTCGATCGCCTGCGCCGCGAGTTCAAGGTCCGAGCCCGGGTCGGCCGGATGCAGGTCGCCTACCGCGAGACCGTGACCCAGCGGGCCCAGGCCGAGCACCGGCACTGGCGCCCGGCCGCCAGCCCGGGCGGCCCCGCCTACTTCGGCCACGTCGTGCTCGACGTCGCGCCGGCCGAGCGCGGCCTCGGCTACCGGTTCGAGAACCGGGCCGGCGCCGAGCTGGTGCCGCACCAGTACGTGCCGGCGGTGGAGGAGGGCGTCAACGAGGCGGTCCAGGCCGGGGTGCTGGCCGGCTTCCCGATGACCGATCTCACCGTCGCGCTCGTCGGTGGGAGCTTCCAGGCCGACGACGCCCACCCGCGCGGCTACAAGCTGGCCGGGACCCGGGCCTTCCGGGACGCCGCGCTGGCCGCGGCCCCGACCGTGCTGGAGCCGGTCATGGAACTCGAGGTCCGCACCCCGGATGAGCACACCGGCGACGTGCTCGGCGACCTCCTGGCCCGGCGGGCGCGGGTCGCCGCCATGATGGCCCGGCCCGGGCTGCAAGTCATTACCGCCGCGGTGCCGCTGGCCGAGATGGTCGGCTACGCCACCGCCCTGCGATCGACCTCGCGCGGGCGCGCGACCTACGCGATGCAGTTCAAGCACTACGCGGTCGCGCCCCAGGCGACGTGCGATCGGCTGGCCCGGCGCGTCAGCGGGTCGGGAGGACTCGGTGCCTAGGTTGCCGATCTCTGCTGACCATCATAGTGATTTTAGCGGTTTGCGAGCCGACGGGGGAGGCGTGCGCGCGGCGTTCGATCACCAGCTGCTCGACAAGTCGGCCAACGACATCGTCGAGACCGCGAAGCGC
>JAYVSF010000575.1:0-4302 GCA_043775605.1 Myxococcales bacterium | reverse complement strand
CGCACCGCGCTGTGGACCACCAGCGTGGTCGGCATGGGCCTGATGCTGTCGACGGTGCTGTAGCCGCACGGCGACGACCACGAACCGGTCGACAGCCAGGTTCGCGCGTCGGCGGGTTGTTCGTGTATTGTCATCCGCGCGCCATGCTCGGCTATGTCCTCGACGAGATCTTCGCCGGTCATCGCGCGCCCCCCGGCCACCCCGAGCGCGGGGCCCGGGCCGAGGCGGTCCGGGACGCTCTGGCCAAGGCCGGGCTGCGCGAGCGGGGGCGGTCGCTGGCGCCGAGGCCGGCCACGGACGAGGAGCTGGCCCGGGTCCACACCGGCGCCTACCTCGACGACCTGACCCGGACCATCCCGGGCCACACCGGCTGGCTCGATCCCGACACCTACTACGCGCCCGGGTCGTGGGCCGCCGCGCGCGCCGCCGCGGGCTCGGTCGCCGATCTGGTGGTGCGGGTCATGGCCGGCGAGCTCGGCGCGGGCCTGGCGGTGGTGCGACCGCCCGGTCACCACGCGGAAGCCGGTCGCGGCATGGGTTTCTGCCTGCTCAACAACGTCGCGGTCGCGGCCCGGGCCGCCCGCGCCGCCGGCGCCGCGCGGGTCGCGATCCTCGACTGGGACGTCCACCACGGCAACGGCACCCAGCAGATCTTCTGGGACGATCCGACGGTGCTGTACCTGTCGGTGCACCAGTTCCCGTTCTACCCCGGCACCGGTGCGCCCGACGAGATCGGCGGCCCCGCGGCGCGCGGCGCCACGGTCAACGTGGGCCTGCCGGCCGGCTCGACCGATCGCGACTACCTGGCCGCGTTCGATCACCTGCTGTGCCCGGCGCTCGAGCGGTTCGCGCCCGATGTCCTCTTGATCTCCGCCGGCTTCGATGCCCACCACGCCGATCCGCTGGCCGGCATGCGGGTCACCCGCATGGGCTTCGCCGGGATGGCGGGCCGGATGCGCGCCGCCGCCGATCGGCTGTGCGAGGGCCGCTGGGTGGTGGCGCTCGAGGGCGGCTACGACCTCGGTGGGCTGGCCGAGGGCGCGACCGCGTCGCTGGCGGCCTTGCTGGCGCCGACCACGCCGCAGCCGTCGCCGGTCGAGCTCGCCGACGCTGCGCCGGCGGCCCAGGACGCGATCGCCGCGACCCGGCGCGCGCTCGGCGATGCCGCCCCAGCCGGTGCCCCATCCGCCGCCCCAGCCTCGGAGCCCGCGCGATGATCGCCGCTCCGCCCCGGACCACGCGCCTCGCGATCAGCGACCGCTACTGGCTCCGCCGGCCGCTGGCCACCGGTGGCATGGCCGAGATCTACCTGGCGCGCCAGGGCGCGATGGCCGGCTTCGAGAAGGAGGTCGTGATCAAGCGGCTCAAGCCCGAGCTCGCCCGGGATCCGCGGGTGGTCGAGATGTTCCTCGACGAGGCCCGGATCGGCGCCCAGCTCAACCACCCCAACGTGGTCCACGTCTACGACGTCGACGAGCACGAGGGGGTGCCGTACATCGCGATGGAGTACATCGTCGGCGAGGAGCTCAACCAGCTGTGCCGGCGCGGCCTCGGCCACGGCAAGTTCTTGCCGCTCGAGCACGCGGTCGAGCTGATCCGCCAGGCCGCGGCCGGCCTCGGCTACGTCCATCACAAGCAGGGCACGATGGGCAAGGACCAGGCGATCGGCGCCGGCCTCGACATCGTCCACTGCGACATCTCGCCGACCAACCTGCTCATCACCCAGGACGGCTTCCTCAAGATCATCGACTTCGGCATCGCCCGGGCCCGCGGCCAGCGCGCGCGCGACGAGGGCGCGCTGCCCGGCAAGCTGTCATACATGTCGCCCGAGCAGGCCGGCCGCCGGCCAATCGATCACCGCTCCGACATCTTCTCGCTCGGGGTCGTGCTGTACGAGATCACCGTCGGCCGCCGGCTGTTCAAGGGGCCGGCCAAGGAGGTCGTGCAGCGGCTCGAGGAAGGCACGATCGAGCTGCCGACCTTTGTCCAGCGCGACTTTCCTGGCGCGCTCGAGGCGATCATTCTGCGCACGCTCGAGCGCCACCCCGAGAACCGCTACCAGAGCGCCTACGACCTGGCCGACGATCTCGAGGGCTTCCTCCGCGATCACCGCCGGCACTCGGGCCCGGTGCGGATCGCCCGCTACCTCGACGAGCTGACCCTCGCTGCCGGCGGCCAGCGCCGGCCTGAGCTCATCTCCGAGCAGGAGCAGAACAAGGACAAGGAGGAGCTGGAGTTCGACCGACCGATGTTCGATGGCTACCATCCCGCGCCGACGGCCGCCGTCGAGGGGCCGAGCGAGTGGGACGAGTTCATCGAGACCGACGCTGCGGTGGCGCGGGCCCTGGGCATCGAGCCGGCCCAGCTGCGGGTCGCGCGGACCGCGGTGACCCGGCGCGACGGCCTGCTGGGGCCGGCGGTGACGTCGATGGCGGCGGCCGAGGTCGCGCCGGCCGATGACACCGCGCCCCGGGTCGGCGCGAGCTGGGACGCGGCGACCGACGCGGCGACCGCGGCGGCGCTGGCCGAGCGCGTCAACGACGACACCGGCGACCTGGGCGATGGCACCGACCTCGGTGATGGCGACCACGGCCACCACGTGGTCGGGGAGGGCGCGATCGTCGACGAGCTGGCCACCGCCTTGGGCGCGGACGACGCGCCGCTGCCGTTCGAGGCCTACCCGGGTGCGCCGCTGCACGCGCCGCCCGGGCCGCCGCAGACGATCGTCGTCGCCGGGCCGCCGGGCAAGCCGACCTTTGCTCAGGTGACGCCGTGGCTGGTGCTGTGCACGTGCGCCGGCGTGGCCATCGGGTTGCTCTGCGGACTGTTGCTGTGACCGGCGCGCGGCCGCCCGGGCCCGGCGCGGTCGCGGTGGTCGCCGCGGTGGTGCTCGTCGCGGCGGTCGGCGGGTGCGACGATCACGACGCTGGCAAGCCGCGGGTCGCCGATCAGCCGGCCCGGCGCGTGATCGAGCCGCCGCGCCGCGACGTCCGCGCGCTGCCGCCGCACGTGATCGCCGCCGGCGGGGTCGGGCCCTACAAGCTCGGGGTCGCGATGGAGCGCATCCTGTCGGCGCTGCCGTCGGGCCCGCGCCTGACCGTGTTGCAGATCCCGGCGGTCCTCGACGTCCGCATCGGCCGCGACGACGGCCTGATCGTCGGCGGCGAGCGCCAGGGCGCGGCCTCGTTCGTCGCGGTCCTGCGCGAGGGCTTCGCCCGCACCGCCGACGGCATCGGGGTCGGCGCCACGCGTGACGCGGTGATCGCCGCGCTCGGCCCGACCCACCTCGATCCGTTGATCGCCCGCGACCCGGCCTTGTGGGTGGGCACCAAGCTCGCCGGCGCCCGCTTCCTGTTCGACGGCGGCCAGGTGGTGGCGGTGTTGCTCTCGGCCGCGTCCACCCGCGCCGGCGAGCGCCCGGCTGCGCGCTGCACCCTGGTCGGTGACGACGCGCGCTACGACACGTTGGCCCCGGCCACCGCGCGGTTCGTCCCGGCGTGCCTGGGCCTCGCCGACGGCTACGCCGTGATCGGCGAGCAGCTGGTGATCGCCTCGTCGGCCCAGGCCGACCGTCCCGCCCGCAAGGTGGCCAGCGCCCTGGTGCCCGGCCTGCGCTGGGTGGCGCCCATCCGCGGCGACGGCGACCGCGACGACCTCATCGCGGTCGGCGAGCAGGTGCGCGACCGCCAGCGGGTGGTGACGGTGGTCGCGCTCCGGCCCGACGGCAACCACCTGCTGCCGGTGGCGAGCGTCGAGGCCTACCGGCTGACCGACGCGGGGCTGGCCCTGATCGGCGCCGGCGTCGCCGACGTCGACCTGGCGCTCGAGATCGAGAGCGAGGGCGACGTGCTGACCGTGGGCGGGGTGTTCGTCCACCGGACCGCCGGCACCGTGCGGGTGGTCGCGCCCCTGGTGCCGGTCACGATCCGCCGGACCCGGCGGGTCGGGGACGAGCGGGTCGACGAGCGGTCGGACGAGCGGCCCGACGACCGGCCGGCGCGCACGGTGGACGGTGGCCCGCCGCACGACCGGGCCGGAATGGTCGACGCTGGCCCGTGATCGCGTCCACCCACCTTTGCGATCCCCCTGCGACTCCTGCAAAATGATGGGGCTGCCAGAACACGGTCGCGGTCAGCCCCGTCCTTTCGCAGCGCGACCCTGGGGACCATGAAATTCTCCTGCGAACGCTGCAAGACTCGGTATTCGATCGCGGATGAACGCGTTCGCGGCAAGATCCTCAAGATCCGTTGCAAGACCTGCGCGGCGGTGATCTCCGTGCGCGAGGGCATGGAGGACCACGGC
>JAYVSF010000574.1:0-3190 GCA_043775605.1 Myxococcales bacterium | reverse complement strand
ACGCCACCCTCGGCGCGCGCAGCCTGTGGTGGGTCTGGCCCGAGGCCCGGGGCCAGGCCTGGGTCGTGGGCGAGGCCGGCGCGGTCGCGGTCGTCGACGACGCGACGATCACCGATCGGTCGCGGACCACCGCCGCCACGCTCTACGGGGTGTGGGGCTCGGGTCCGAGCGACGTCTGGATCGTCGGCGGCGTGGCCAACGGTCACCGCGATCCCGACGACGATCTGGTGTGGCACTGGAACGGCAGCGCGCTCGAGCCGATGGCCGGCGTGCCGTCGCGCGGCGCGACCCTGTTCAAGGTCTGGGGCTCGGGGCCCGGCGACGTCTGGATCTCGGGCGAGGGCGGCACGATGCTGCACTGGGACGGCGACGCCTTCACCGATCACTCGGCCGAGCTGGCGACGCCGTCGTCGGTGCTGACCGTCCACGGCTGCGCGCGCGACGACGTCTGGGCCATCGCCGGCCAGGGCCTGTTCCACTGGGACGGCGTCGCCTGGTCGCGCCGCACCGACGTCACTCTCGGCAGCAGCAGCAACGGCGTGAGCTGCGGCCCCGACCGCGTGCTGGTGGTCGGCAACGCCGGGCTCAAGGCCAGCCTCGACCGCGCCACCGGGGTCTGGACCGACGACCGCCGCGCGCCGCCGACCGCGACCGATCTCCACGGCGCGTGGATCGATCCCGCCGGCCCGGCCTGGGCCGTGGGCGGCAACTTCAACCAGCCGGGCGCGACCACCCGGGTCGGCGCGGTCGGGGTCGACGGCTGCCCCCGCCCCGCCCCGCTGTAGCTACTTGTTTTTGCGCAGCGCTTGCGCCTGCCCTCGCGCGCACGCGCCTCGGATCTGATCTGATACCCGGCGATCGCTACCACTGTCGTCAGCTGCCAGCTTCTCCGGTTTCCCCCTCGCGGCGCCCGGCGTAGGATACCGGCGGTCGCGGCGTCCTGCCGCCCACTGGAGCCCTCGTGAAGCCGTCGCCTCGCCGCCTCGTGTTGGTCGCCTCGCTCCTCGCGGTCCCGTCGCTCGCCGCCGCCGCCCCCGGTGGCACGCCGCCCGACCCACCGGCGCCGATCACCTGGGTCCGCCCGGCCGACTCGTGCGGCACCCGCCAGCTCCCTAACCTGGTCGCCAACCCGATCCAGCGTCCGGCCGGCGGCGCCGCCACCGGTCCCCGCACCGTCTATCTCAACCGGACCGGCGGCTCCTTCCACATCATCAACGGCGCCACCAACTCGGCCACCGACAGCGCCAACATCTCGGTCGCCGCCGACGGCCGGCCGCGGACCGCGGTCATCGCGCCGATGGCCGCCGACTTCCACTGGGCGACGATCAGCGCGTGCGTGCAGGCCCATTACGCCAAGTACGATCTCCGCTTCGTCGAGAGCCGCCCGGCCAGCGGCGTCTACGTCGAGGCCGTGGTCGGCGGCAGCGGCACCGAGCTCGGTTTCGGCGCCAACCAGCTGTTCGGGATCGCCTCGGCCGACAACTTCTGCAGCGTGACCGAGGCCGGCATCGCGTTCAGCTTCTCCGAGACCCACCGCGGCGTGCCCCAGGCCGACGCGGAGTTGTGCGCGACCATCGCCCACGAGGTCGGCCACCTGCTGGCGCTCGAGCACGAGACCCTGGCCACCGACCTGATGTCGTACGTGCTGGTCAGCGACAGCGCCAGCAAGGCGTTCGTCAACCAGGCCTCAGCCTGCGGCGTCGAGCCCGGCCAGAACCAGCCGTGCTCGTGCACCAGCAACTCGACCAACTCCGCGGCCCGCCTGACCAGCTTCATCGGCCTGCGCCCGGTCGAGACCGTGCCGCCGTCGTTGACCGTGGTCGCGCCCGACGACGGCGAGCAGGTCCCGCCGACCTTCGACGTCCTGGCCGACGCCACCGACAACCTGGAGATGAGCGACGTCACCGTGCTGCTCGACGACTCGGGCGCCGGCAGCGACGCCGCGCCCGACGGCGCTCGCTACGTGATCACCCTCGCCAACGTCGCCGACGGCGCCCACACCCTGACCGTGCGGGCCCACGATCGCGCGGGCAACGAGAAGGCGGTCACCCGGGCGATCACGGTCGCGCGGCTCGGCATCGGTGAGGCCTGCACCGGCGGCGACCAGTGCACGGGCGGCCAGTGCGTCACCTCCGGCAGCGACACGTTCTGCACCCAGACCTGCGACCTGGCCAACGACACCTGCCCCGACGGTTGGGCCTGCACCTCGGCCGGCGCGTTCGCGGTGTGCGCCGGCGGTCAGAACGGCGGCTGCTGCGACGCCGGCCAGCGGCCCGGGCCCGGCACCGGCCTGCTGGTCCTCGGCGTCGGCCTGCTGCTGGTCCGCTCGCGCACGCGGCGCGCGTAGCCAGAGCTACGGCTCGACGGCCGGCTCGTAGACGAAGTCGTCGAGCTTCGTGCGATCGGCCGACAGCGTCATCGTGGATGGCGGGGCGTCGCCGCTCGGCGTCAGCGTGACCTGATCGCCGGCGATGACGTAGGTGCCGATGATGGCCGCGTCGAGCAGCATGTTGCGGAACGAGCCGTCGGGCTCGAGCGTCACCGAGTAGCAGCCGCCGCGGCCGCCGACGCACTCGCCCTTGTAGAGGCGGGTCATCGCGAAGTGCTTGCCGTCGGCCGACATCATCGGATCGGTCCCCTGCTGGACCACCTGGCCAGGCGGCGGCGTGACCGCGCGCGCCGGACAGCCGGCGGCGAGCGCGAGCGGGGCGAGCAACGTGGTGGTGGCGACCAGACGACGGAGCGTGGGGAAGAGCATCACGCGGCGCAGCCTAGAACACCGAACGGTTTGAAACCATCATGATCACGCGGCCCTTCTCACCGTCCGCACCGGATAGTCATGTCGCAGGCTGAGCCGGCGATGGATCGTCTCCAGGTTGGTGAGCGCGCACGCGCGACGCCAATCGTAGAGGTTGTTGCGCAGGCCCGTGTAGCGGGCGCGCGGCCCCTGGCGGCGACCGGCGTGCGCGAGTGCGTGCTCGACCGGTACCCGCTCACGGAGGCGGGCGCGCCCGGCGGCCGTCTGCGTGAACTTGCGCAGCCGCTTCTGGAGCGGCTCGTTCTCGGCGATCGAGACGGTGCGGCCGTGGCCGAGGGACGTTTCGGTGCACTGGTCGCGGAGCGAGCAGCGGTCACAGTCCTCGGCGTCGAACTCGACGGTCGTGCCGAAGTCGATGCGCTGGGTCTTGTT
>JAYVSF010000573.1:0-12612 GCA_043775605.1 Myxococcales bacterium | reverse complement strand
CCGAGGCCCTGGTCGCGCGTGGCGCCGCGGTCGACACCGTCGCGATCGCCGCCGGCCTCGGCCGCACCGACGAGGTCGCGCGCCTGCTCGTGACCGCGCCGGCCGACGACCGTCACGCCGCGCTGTCCTTGGCCGCACGGCTCGGCCGGGTGGCGATCGTGCGCCTCTTGCTCGACGCCGGCGAGGATCCCGATCGCTACAACCCGGCGCACCTCCACGGCCACTCGACGCCGCTCCATCAGGCCGCGCTCGCCGGCCACATCGACGTCGTGCGCCTGCTGATCGACCGCGGCACCCGCCTCGACCGGCGCGACCAGGTCTGGAACGCGACGCCGCTCGGCTGGGCCCGCCACAACCAGCAGGCCGAGGCGGCGCGGGTGCTCGAGGCCGCCGAGGTCGCGCGGGCCGCGCGCGCCGGCGTCTGAGCGCGTCGGCGTGACGGCGACCGCCGGCCGGGCTCCCACCGAGCGTGCTACGATTCCGAGGATGGTCGCCGCCCAGTCGCTCCATATCGAGCCCGAGGTCGAGTTCGACCAGCGCGTCGTGCTCCGCGGCATGTCGTGGCTGGACTACGAAGCGATGCTCGCCATCCGTGGCGACCGCGCCGCCGCGCGCATGTACTACCTCGACGGAGAGATCGAGATCATGAGCCCGACCAAGACCCACGAGGGTCGCAAGAAGACCCTCGCGCGACTGCTCGAGGTCTGGGCCATGGAGCACGACGTCGACCTCAACGGCTTCGGCTCCTGGACGCTCAAGCACGAGCTGCAGGAAGCCGGCGCCGAGCCCGATGAGTGCTACGTCGTCGGCAGCGAGGAGGCCGACGTTCCCCACCTCGTGATCGAGGTGGAATGGCCGCGTGCGATCGGCCTGAACAAGCAGGCGATCTACCGGCGGCTCGGTGTGCGCGAGTTGTGGACGCTGACCAGCGAGCAAGCGTTAGTGGTGCGCGTTCTCGAGCAGGGCGGCTGGGTCGAGGCTGCGACCAGCCGCTTGCTCCCGGCGCTCGACCTCGGCTGGTTGGTCGGCTTCCTCGATATCGCGCCGCAGAGCAAGGCAGTCGCAGCGTTGCGCGACGTGCTCCGCGCTCACCGCCCCGGCCGCTGAGCCACGGGCCACCGCACCCGCTCGCCGTGGTGGGCCGGGCTCATCGGGCTGTCGTGATCGAAGCCAAGGATGACGATCATCGCCGTCGATCCAACGGCAGCCCGGGCAGCAATGCAAGCGGTGGGTGACGTGCGCTCCGGCCGGCGGCCCGGCGATGGTAGCGTGGTGGTCGTGGTGCAGACCGAGACCGTGACCCCCACCACCGCCGAGCTCGAACCCGACTTCCTGGCCGCTCGCGAGCTGTTCGTGTCGCCGCGCGCGTCGAAGCAGAAGATCGAGCTACTGGCGATCAGCCTGCTCCTGTTCGGCGTGTTCTACGTCGCGCGCGGCGGCGGCTCGGCGGTCGACCTCGCGCTGATCGTCGGCGTGCTGTTCGTCCACGAGCTCGGCCACGCCGCGGCGATGCTGGCGTTCGGCTACCGCGACGTCCGGATCTTCTTCATCCCGCTGCTCGGCGCAGCGACCGCGGGCCGGCCGCGCGGTGTCGCCCGCTGGAAGCAGGCGATCGTGCTCCTCGCCGGTCCGGTCCCTGGGCTCGTCGCCGGCGTCGTCATCCTCGCCGCGCTGCACCAGCCGGGCTGGAGCCGTCACCTCGGCGCGGTGCTCGTCGTCATCAACGCGCTCAACCTGCTGCCGGTCGAGCCGTTCGACGGCGGCCAGCTCTTTCAGGTGCTGGTGTTCTCGCGCAACCGCTACCTCGAGCTGGTGTTCCGCGGCCTCACCGCGGCGCTCGTCGTCGGCGTCAGCCTCTTCTACCACTTCTGGGCGCTCGCGTTCGTCGGCTACCTCCTGCTCGTGACGTGGCCGCATCGCGCGCGCGTCCTGAAGGCGGCCGTCGGCCTGCGCACCCTGCCCGAGGATCCGGCCCAGCTCGACGACGCCCAGCAGCGGACGCTGCACACGACGATGTGGTCGATCCTGCCCGCGAACTGGCAGGCCCGGTGGCGCGGCAAGCCGCAGCTGCAGGCGGACGCCATGACCCAGCTCCACGAGCGCGCGGTGATGCAGCCGCCGACCTGGACCGCGACGCTCGCGGTGCTCACGCTGTGGGCCGGCGCGCTCGCGCTCGCCTTCGTGGTCGTCAAGCCCGTGCTCGCGCGCCGCCACCTGCCGTGGCAGGTGTTCACCGACGAGGGCGCGGGCTGGACCGTCGAGATGCCGGGCGATGTGCGACTGCTCAAGCGATCGGACGCGATGACGACGTACCGCGACGATCACGGGATGTTCGCGATCGAGCAGAGCGCTTGAGGCTGGTCGGCGGCGACAACGGCTTTGGCTACATCCTCCACGCCTCGCCCGACAACGCCGCCGCCCGCCGGTTCCTGCGGTCGTTCCACCCGACGGCGCACCGCTGACCTCGCGCCCGACGAGCGCACAAGCCAGGGACGGCGGCGCGGCTCACCGACGCGCTGTCGTGGCCGGGAAGGCGAGCAGGAGTACGGCGGCGCCGCGCGGAGTCCTACTGGGCGGCCGGGAGCGACGACGGTGACCATGTCCACGCCCCGGACCGGTTCGGCGTCGAGACCCGTTGACGGTCGATGGGACACGCGAATCGAGCCGCGAGCCAGGCGGGGAGCTCCGCCGCCGGTGGCACCAGTGGCGAGAGGCTCGTCTTGTCACGGAACTGACCGGCCGCCTTCCAGCCGACGGTCCACGGCGCATCGGTGGCCGTCGCGACCTGCACGCGGCGCCACTCGTCCGATTCGATCGCGAGCGCGTCGGCGCGGGGCAAGACCTCTCCCAGCTGGCAGGCGATGGCGACGCGCCCGCACCATCGACGCGACCGCGACCCTGCCGCGGGTCTGCCCCAACCAGGGCGCCGGCTCGATCAAGTGTGCCGGCCAGTTCTACTTCGGTGGCACCTCGACCGCGCCGTCGGTGATCACCAGCCGGATCATCGAAATCCGGTTCGCCCCTTGGCATGAACATGTAGGAGGAACCACGGCGGCGCTCCACGGCGTCTCGCTCGCGACCCGCAACGTGCGCGACTTCGAGGATTGCGGCGTGGTGCTCGTGAACCCGTTCTCGTGACCTGCGGGCCCACGACGAGGCGCAAGCGGCCGGCCTGAGAGGGTTGGCTAAAATTAGGTTTCCGAAGGCTGAGGTCCCCCGAACGACCACGACCACGTCTTGCCTGTCGCGAAACCGGGGGCCGCGTCGCCTCATGGCCCATGGGCGTCTGTCCCGAGGTCCGCTTCATCAACCTGGTCGATCCACCGGCGGCGATCCAGTACTCGCGCCACGGCCAGGCCCTGGTCCCGCTCGATCCGCTGGCGTCGGTGCTCGACCTCGGCGGCTATCGCCGGGTCAGCGTCTGCGTCGGCGGCACCCGGGCCCGGTCGTGCGAGCTCATCGCCGGCCGCCTCGCCGGCACCAGCCGCAGCCAGCGCTTCTTGGTCCCGCTCGACGGCCGCATCCACAGCTTCGACGTCGCCGGGCCGCAGCTCGCCCTCTGGCTCAACGGCGGCGCCGCCCTGTCGAGCGAGCGGGTCCTGGTCTCGATGTACCTCCACACCTGACCCGCGCCGGTCGTCCGGGTCAGCAGCCGGGCGCGAGCGGGTTGTCGGTGCAGGACGAGTGACCCTTGCCCTTGGGTCGCCGCTGCTCGAGCCGCTTCATCATGTCGGCCTTCTGCCGGCGAAGGTCTTCGAGGTGGTTGACCGCGGTCGCTCGTTCGCGCGCGCAGCCCGCGGCCCCGGCCGCGTCCGTCCCCTCGATCATCGCGTCCACCGCCCCGCTCGCCTGGAGCACCAGGACGAAGGTATCGATGACGACGAAGCTGCCGACCACCCGCTGATCGTGTGCGGCCTGGTAGGTCCGCAAGGCCGGGAACAGCGTCGCCTGCGCCGTCGCGGCGAGCTGCGCGCGGGCCCCCGGCGTCAGCGCGTCGTAGGCCATCATCTCGGCGACCCCCGCCAGCGTCTGCGCCTCCGCGGGCGCCCGGCTCGCGAGATCGCGCGGCACCAGCACGACCGCGCCCACACGCACCCCGGGCAGCGCGACCGTCGGCCGGTTCGCCTCGCCGAGCTCGATCACGTCGACCCCGTCGCACGCCGTCGGCAGCGGCGCCGCCCCCGCGCCCGACTCGGCCACCCCCGCCGCATCCACCTCCACTCGCGCCCCGCCGGTCGCCACCACGCTCCTCTTGTTGGCCGCCCCCTCATCGCCCTCCGCCGCCCGCGGCGTCGTCTTGCTCCCGCACGCCGCGACCACCACGAGCACCCAGCTTGCCCTCACCCCTCGACGCTATCACGCGCCCGCCGGCCGACGGAGCCACAGCCACGCCGAACCGGCGTCGCCGAAGCGGGTGCCGGCCGCGACCGGCCCGCCCTCGCTGACATCGCGCCAGTAGACGCCCGCCGTGCCGCGAAAGAAGTCGAACCCGCGGGTCGCCATCGCCTGGTACTTGCCGGCCAGCGCCGCCGGGTCGCGGTCGAGCCAGCGCTGGTTGTCGATGGTGAGCGCGTCGATCAGGAACCCGGTCCGCGGGTCGTCCCCGGGCGCCGCGCACGCCGCAACCACAGTCACGGCCAGGAGCGAGGTGGCGCGGACCGGCCGAGCTGACCGCGCCCCGGTGACGGCCCGTCGACAGCCCGGCAACGAACCCGCCGCTCCGCCGCCGCGCGGCTCGCCCCTGCACAATCGAGCTGGCGCATACTGAAAGGGCGCTGGCGCGCCCGCAGCTCTCGATCCATGGCACGCGAAGGACTCGCATGACCCGGCCCGATCCCGCGCTGCTGATCGATATCGTCGCGGCCAAGGTGCTCGCCGCGCTCCATCTCGCGTCCGCCGCGCTGACCGCCGCGAACGTGCGGCACATCGTCGGCGGCGGGCTCGCGGTCGGCGCCAACGGCTACCCTGGCACGACCACGGACGTCACCTTCCTGGTCGGCGCGGAGGCCTTCCAGCACCAGGTCGAGGGCCGGCCGCCCGACCAGCTCGGCCGGCGTGTAGCCGAGCGATGTCGTGATCGACGGCGACACCAGCACGCACCGGCCAGCCTCGTCGAGCAGCAACAGCAGGTCGGGGCTCTCCTCGATCAGCGCGCGGAACCGCAGCTCGCTGGCGTGGGCCAGCCGCTCGGCCTCGATCCGCTCGCTGATGTCGTTGATGAGCGCGACGAACGCCGGTTCGCCGGCGCTGGCCATGAGCTGGAGGTGGACCTCGACGGGGTAGGTCGAGCCGTCGCGGCGACGATGGACGGTGCGGAACTCGATCCGCGGCCGCTGGCCGTCGACCAGCGGGGCGACCAGCGCGGCGAACGACGCCGGGGTCTGGTCGGGCTTGAGGTCGAGCGGGGTCATCGCCCGCAGCTCATCGATGGTGTAGCCGAGGTTGTGGAGGGCGCCGCGGTTGCCGTAGACGAACCGCAGGTCGGCGCGACGGAAGATGTAGATCTCGTTGAGGCTCTCGTCGAGGATCCGCCACAGGTGCTCGCGCTCGGCGGCGCCCGAGCGCTCCGGAGTCAGATCGGTCACCAGCGCGAGCGCGCCCTGGTAGGTGCCGTCGGGATCGTGCAGCGGGTTGGTCGCCAGCCGGGTCCACAGCGCGCGGCCATCCTTGCGGCGGAACACGAACTCGTGAGTCTCGGCGATGCCGTGCTTGCGCCGCTCGACGTTGTTCGCCGCGATCCGGCGGCCCTCGTCGTCCATCAGGTCGAACATCGGCATGCCGACCAGCGCGTCACGCGGGTAGCCGAGCATGTCGGCCATCGCCCGGTTGACGAAGGTGGTCTGGTTGTCAGCGTCGATGACCCACACGCCTTGGAACGTGTGTTCGACGATGCGCTCGTAGAGGGCGAAGCGATCCACGATCGTGGCCATACCCGTCCTCCTTCCCGGGAATCTGTTGCTAGCCGCGGACCGAGCTGGCGTGGGCGGTGGCGGCGAGCTGGGCCCGGGCCCCGGCGATCGCGTCGGCGACCATCGCGTCCTGCTGGACCGGGTCCTTCCAGCGGGCCTGGATGTCGGGCGCCAGGGTGTCGATCGGATCGTAGTAGAGGAAGAAGCCGGGCTTGACCGAGGGCGCGGAGTAGACCGAGATGCCGGTGTCGCGGTCGTAGTGCTCGAAGCTGTGGACGACCCGCTTGCCGCCACCGCCGGGCGCGTCGCACACGAAGGTCGGGGTGTGGAAGCCGGCGGTGGTGCCGCGCACGGCCTTCTCGATATCGACCGCGGTCTGGACCGTCGTCCGCAGGTCCTCGACGCCCTTCACCAGATCGTGGACGTACACGTAGTACGGGTGGACGTTGCAGTGGCCGAGGCGCTTGACCAGGGTCTGCATGGTCGCGACCGTGTCGTTGACCCCACGCTGCAGCACCGCCTGGTTGCGCACGATCACGCCGCGCTCGAACAGCCGGTCGAGGGCGCGCCGGGTGATCGCCGTCAGCTCGCGCGGGTGGTTGAAGTGGGTGTGCAGCACCACCTCCTTGTGCAGCTTGCGACCCTTGTCGACGATCGCCGTCAGCGCGTCGACCCACTCGTGATCGGTCAGGAGCTTCATCGGTATCACCGCCGGGCCCTTGGTCGCGAACCGGATCCGGCGGACGTTCTCGGTCGCCAGCAGCGCCTCGCCGATCATCGTGATCTGCCGGGCCTTGAGCTGGTAGCTGTCGCCGCCCGACACCACGATGTCCTCGAGCTCGGGCCGCTCGGCGATGTAGCGGAACGCGCGCTGCCAGCGCTCCTCGGTGGCCTTGAGCGAGACCTTCTCGACCTCGTCGGTATCGACCCCGACCGCGTAGCTGCGGGTGCAGAACCGGCAGTAGACCGGGCAGGTGTCGAGCGCCAGGAACAGCGCCTTGTCGGGATAGCGGTGGGTCAGGCCCGGCACCGGCGCGTCGGCCTGCTCGTGCAGCGAGTCGAGGGTCAGCTTGGGGTGGTCGGGCAAGAGCCGCGACGCCACCGGCACGAACTGGCGGCGCAGCGGGTCCTCGTACGGGTGCTGCCAGTCGATGAGCGACAGCAGGTACGGCGACACCCGGATCGACATCGGCGAGTGGCGGAAGCCCTGCTCGACGTCCTCGATGAAGCTGGTCGGGACCAGATCCTGGACCGCGGCCAGGAGCTTGGCCGGATTCGTGATGCTGTTCTTGGCCTGCCAGGTGTGATCGAGGAAGGTGGCCTCGTCGATCTCGCGGTAGGCGGGGATGGCCTGCCAGAACGGGCCGTCGATTAGCTCTTTGTAGGCCAGGCGATCGGCGTCGACCGGCGGCTTGAGGTGAGCGATGGGCGCGTCGGTCCCAGCCGCGCCGCGCCCGAGGGTCTTGAGCGTGTCCATGATGCTGACCCAGCATACGGAACGCGGGAGCGGGGGACAACCTGCGGGAAGCGACGATGGGGGGTTGCGCGCGGCGCCCGGCGAGCTTACCCACGGGACGATCACCATGAGCCAGCCCCTCGAACGTCATGCCTTCCAGGCCGAGGTCAAGCAACTGCTCGACCTCATGGTCCACTCGCTCTACTCCGACAAGGACATCTTCCTCCGCGAGCTGATCTCCAACGCGTCCGACGCCCTCGACAAGCGCCGCTTCGAGCAGCTCACCGCCGGCGGCGCCGACGCCGCAGGTGAGCTCGAGATCCGGCTCGAGGTCGACGCCGCGGCCCGGACCGTGTCGATCATCGACAACGGCATCGGCATGACCAGGGACGAGGTGATCCAGCACATCGGCACCATCGCCCGCTCGGGGACCAAGGAGTTCCAGACCGCGCTGAACGAGGCTCGGGCCAAGGAGGCCGCGGCCGAGGGACCGGACGGCGTGGCCAAGGCCAGCGGCGGCGCGCTCGACCTGATCGGCCAGTTCGGGGTCGGCTTCTACTCGTCGTTCATGGTCGCCGACCGGGTCGTGCTGGTGACCCGCCGGGTCGGGACCGAGGCCGCGACCCGCTGGGAGTCGACCGGCGACGGCGCGTACCTGATCGGCGACGGCGAGCGGGTCCTTGCCGGGACCACGGTGACGTTGCACCTGAAGCCGGTCGACGACGAGCACGGCCTGCACGACTACACCCAGGACGGGGTGCTGTCGGGCATCGTCAAGCGTTACTCCGACTTCGTCGGCTATCCGATCCGGATGTGGCTGCCGACCGGCGACGCCGGCAAGCTCGAGCAGTCGACGCTCAACTCGATGAAGGCGATCTGGGATCGGCCCAAGGCCGAGGTCACCGACGTCGAGTACAAGGAGTTCTACCGCCACATCTCGCACGACTGGACCGATCCGCTGCGGTCGATCCCGGTGCGGATGGAGGGCACGTTCGAGGCCTACGCGCTGCTCTACCTGCCGGCCCGGGCCCCGTTCGATCTCTACAACCCGGAGATGAAGCGCGGGCTGCAGCTGTACGTGAAGCGGGTGTTCGTGATGGACGAGGCCAAGGAGCTGTTGCCGCCGTACCTGCGCTTCGTCCGCGGCGTGGTCGACGCCCACGATCTGTCGCTCAACGTATCGCGCGAGATCTTGCAGAAGGACCGGCAGATCCAGCTGATCCGGAAGCAGCTGGTCAAGAAGGTGCTGGCCACCCTCGACGAGGTCAAGCGCGACGCGCGCGAGGAGTACCGCGGGTTCTGGGCCGAGCTCGGGCCGGTGCTCAAGGAGGGCCTGGCCACGTTCGAGACCACCGACTCCGACAAGCTGCTCGACCTGGTGCTGGCGTCGTCGACCCACGACGCCGCGACCCAGACGTCGCTCGGCGAGTACGTCGGTCGCATGAAGGAGGGCCAGACCGACGTCTACTTCCTGATCGGCGGCAAGGACGTCGCGAAGTCGCCGCTGCTCGAGGCGTTCGCCGCCAAGGGCTACGAGGTGTTGCTGTTCTCCGACCCGGTTGACGAGTTCTGGCTCGAGCGGGCGCCCGCGTACCAGGGCAAGCCGCTCAAGTCGATCGCCAAGGGCGACGCGCTCCTGGGCAGCGACGACGAGCGCAAGCAGCAGGCAGCGACGCTCGACGAGCAGCGCCAGACCTACGGCGACCTGGTGACCCGGCTGCAGGCGGCGCTGGCCGACGAGGTCAAGGCGGTGCGGCTGTCGTCGCGCCTGACGTCGTCCCCGGCGTGCGTGGTCGCCGACGAGCACGACCCGTCGCCGCGGATGCTGCGGATGCTGGCGCAGATGGGCCAGGCCGCGCCGGCGGTGAAGCCGGTGCTCGAGCTCAACGCTGGCCACCCGCTGCTGGCCAAGCTGCAGGCCGCGTTCGCCGCCGACCCGGCCGACGCCCGGCTGCCGACCTACGCCCGGCTGCTGCTGGGCCAGGCCCAGCTCGCCGACGGTGGTGAGCTGCCGGATCCCGAGGCCTTCGGCAAGGCGCTCACCGACGTCATGGTCCGCGGCCTGTAGGGGGCCGAGGGCTTCAGCGAGTGCGTCCGCGACGCCGCGCTGCCGCGCGCGTCTCCGCGTAGGGGGCGACGAGATCGGTCGCATCGCCGATCGAGGCGAGATCGAGGATCAGCACGGGCGGGGCCGTCGACACCGGACCATCATATCAGACGTCGGTCGGTGGACGAGGCTGGCGGCGCGGCCGGTGCGTCGCGTGGCGGACACGACGCGCGGGCTACTGCACGCAGAGGCCGAGCGACCACGACACCAGCAGGCCGGTGTCGATGTTGGCGTGGTCGATGACCTTGAGGGTCCAGGCCCCGGCGGCGACCTGGCCGTTGACCGCGGCCAGCGCGGCCTCGGGGCTGAACCGGCCGCGCATCGGCGCCAGCGCCGTGGTGATCGAGCTGGCGGCGCCGTCGGCGAAGATCGTCGACACGTAGTCGTCGCCGCCCGCGCCGTTGCTGCTCGACAGATCGATCATGGTGCCGGTCGGCGAGAGCAGGACGATGTCGACGTCGCCGTCGAAGGTGTGGGTGAGCGTGCCGACCACCACCATCGCCTTGACCACGTTGCCGGCGCCGGCCACGTTGACCACGCTCGACACCCCGGCGACGTTGAAGTCGGGGATGAGCAGCGGCAGGTCGGCCGCGCTCAGTAGCACCGGGCTCGCGCCGCCCGCGCAGCCGAGCTCGACCTGGCAGGCCGCGCTGCAGCCATCGCCGGCGACCACGCCGCCGTCGTCGCAGGTCTCGCCGCTCTCGACCACGCCGTTGCCACAGACCCGAGCGCCGGCGGCCTCGTCGACGCACACCGCGAGGCTCCAGGCGTCGAGGGTGCCAGTGGTTCCGAGCGTGCGGTCGCTGGCCCGCACGATCCAGTTGCCGGCACTCTGCTGGCCCGCGAACCCGGTGGCGTCGGAGATGGTCTGCTCGGGCCGGAACAGCCCGCTGAACGGGGCCATGCCGAGGGCGATCGCGGTCGCGGCGCTGTCGTTGAAGATCGTGCTGCGGTAGTTCGCGCCCGGCCGCCCGCTCGCCAGGAGGCGCTGGACCCCGCGCGGCGACTCGAGGAAGAGATCGAGCTGGGTGTCATCGGCGTGGGTGACGTTGAGGATCGGGATGACCCGGCGGACCAGCCCGGCGGTCGGGATCGCGACGGTGCTGACCAGGCCGCCGACGGTGTCCGGGATCGCGGTCGAACCCGGGTGGTTGACGATGACCGGCAGCTGGCCGGGGCCGCAGGCGATGTCGGGGGTGCAGGTCGGCGAGCAGCCGTCGCCCGCGTTGAGGTTGCCATCGTCGCACTGCTCGGCGCCGGTGACGACGCCGTCGCCGCAGCCGTTGTTGCGGCACAAGTTCGAGCAGAGGTCGCCGTCGACGAGGTTGCCGTCGTCGCACTGCTCGGTGCCATTGACGATGTGGTCGCCGCAGTAGGGCCCGGTCGGATCGACGCACGCGGTCAGCGTCCAGCGGCCGAGGGTGCCGACCTCGCCGGCGGCGTCGTCGCTGACCTTCAAGGTCCAGGTCCCGGCCGCGCGGCTGGCGAGGAAGTCGACGCCGGTTGAGGTCGCCAGGCTCTGCTCGGGCCGGAGCCGGCCGGTGAAGGGCGCACTCGCGAGCGAGACCAGGTTGACCGCGCCGTCGCCGAGCTGGGTGCCGGCGTAGTTGTCGCCGGTGCCGCCGTTGTCGGTCGACAGCTCGCGGCTGATGCCGTTGGCGCCGACCAGGAAGATGTCGAGATCGGCGTCGCTGGTGTGGGTCAGCGTGGTGATCACCGGCACCACCTTGGTCACCGCGCCGGTGGTGACGACCGTGACCGGGCTTGCGATCCCGGTCGGGTTGTTGTCGGGGATGTTGAACGCGCTGGCGTTGGCGAGCACGACCGGGGTCTGGCCGACCGGGCAGGTGATGTCGACGGTGCAGGTCGCCGAGCAGCCGTCGCCGGCCACGAGGTTGTCGTCGTCGCACTGCTCGCCGGGGTCGACGACGCCGTTGCCGCAGCCCATCGTGACCTGGCAGGTGTTGGTGCAGGCGTCGTTGTTGACCGCGTTGCCGTCGTCGCACTCCTCGCCGCCGTTGCGGACGCCGTCGCCGCAGAACCCGGCGGCCGGGTCGATGCACACGACCAGGCTCCACGCATCGAGCGTGCCCTCGTCGGTGCCAGCGCCGTCGAACACGTGCAGGTTCCAGGTGCCGTGGGCGGTGCCGCCGAGGAAGTCGCCGCCTATCGACAGCGACTGGTCGGGCTTGAACCGGCCGGTGAACGGCGCCATCGCCAGCGCGATCGGGTTGACGGCGGCGTCGGCGAAGAAGGTCCGGCGGAAGTCGTGGCCGTTGCCGCCGCGCCGGGCCGACAGCTCGCGGGCGACGCCGGCCGGGTTGATCAGCGCGACGTCGAGATCGCCGACGAAGGTGTGGGTGATGCCGGCGACGTAGACCACCACCTTGGTGACCGCGCCGTTGCCGGCGATCGCGGCCGGGCTCATGATCCCGACCGCGTTGTTGTCGGGGATGAGCAAGGCCGGGGTCGCGCCGACCACGGTCTGGACCTGGCCGGCGGGGCAGCCGAGGTCGAACTGGCACGTGATGCCGCAGCCGTCGCCGGCGACCACGTTGCCGTCGTCGCACTGCTCGCCGGCCTCGATCGTTCCGTCGCCGCAGGCGCGGGCGCAGACCGACGGCTGGCTGCCCATGCAGAAGAAGCCCGGCTCGATCGTGCAGGTCGCCGAGCAGCCGTCGCCGTTCTCGGCCGGCGGGGCGTCGTCGCAGCCCTCGTTGTTGGCGACGATGCCGTCGCCGCACATCGACGTGCAGACCGAGGGCAGCGCCATCGTGCAGGTGTAGCCGAGCTCGATGGTGCAGGTCGCCGAGCAGCCGTCGCCAGCCATCGCGTCACCGTCGTCGCAGGTCTCGGTCCCGGCCCGGATGCTGTCGCCGCAGATGGTGGTGCAGACCGCCGGCACGGCCATGGTGCAGGTGAAGCCGGTCTCGAGCGTGCAGGTCATGCTGCAGCCGTCGCCGCTGGCGGCGTTGCCGTCGTCGCAGGCCTCGGCGCCGGTGCGGACCCCGTTGCCGCAGCCGGTCGGCGTGCAGTTGTTGTCGCAGCCGTCGCCGTTGGTGGCGTTGCCGTCGTCGCAGACCTCGGGGCCGGTGACCACGCCATTGCCGCAGCCGGTGGTCCGGCAGGCGTCGCCGGGG
>JAYVSF010000572.1:0-9569 GCA_043775605.1 Myxococcales bacterium | reverse complement strand
TTCGCGACCGGGCTGTTCGTGTTCGTGATCCAGACCATCCTCCTGGTCGGCTACCGCCAGCTCGGGCTCGGGATCGTTCAGGCTGAGGTGGTGCTGATCGGGCTGTGGCTCACGATCGCCGGGATGATGGCGATCGGCATCGATCGCCGCCTGGCGCCGGCCGCGGTCGGCTACGCCCTCGCGTTCGCGATCGCGAGCTGGCACCCGGCGTGGCGCTATCCGGTGATGGCGGCGGCCAACCTCGGCTTCGCGATCAACGCCGTGGTGTGCTGGCGCCCGGCGCGCTGGTCGCGGTCGCCGGCGGAAGGGCCGACGCCGCCCTCGGTCACCTGAGCTATCCTCGCGGCGTGAAGCTCGCCCTCGTCGCCGTGTGTCTCCTGGTCGCGTGCGGGTCCTCCACGGCGCCGGTGCGGCCGTCGCCGCCGACCCCAGCGTCGACGGTGGTGGCCCCGGTCGACGACGCGCTCCTGGCCCAGGCCGGGATCGATCGCGCGGCGCTCTACTGCAACAGCGAGAACCGGTGGGGCGGCGATCTACGCAGCGACGCGGTGGCCGGCGCGGGCGAGCTGGTCGATGCGCTGGGCACGGCCGCGCCGACCGCCGACGCGGCGCGCGCCGAGCTCAAGGACCACCTGCGGTCGATGCTGTTCTGGCGCATGGTCCGCGCGGTCCTGATCGAGGGCAACAACAACAACCTCGGGGCAGTGCCGCTGACCGGCTACACCTGGACCGACGCCACCGGCAAGGTCCGCCCGGTGGTGGTGTTCCGCTCGGGCATCACCCCGGCCCCCGAGGCCGAGGGCTCGTGCTTCCGCTCGCTGCTCGAACACGGCCTTGTCCGCCACGTCGTCAACCTGTTCGACGGCAAGATCCCGGTCGCGGATCTGGTCGCCGCCGAGGGCCGCGCCGCCAAGGCCGCGGGCGCGACCTACGTCACCGCCACCGACGAGGAGGGCACCGGCTACGGCCGCTGGCGCGACACCCTCAAGGAGCACTACGACGATCCGGCGCAACGGGCCGCGGCCTTCAGCGGCATCGCTCGCCTCATCCGCGAGCAGATCCTGGCGCCCGGTGGCGCCCCGCCGCGCGGCAACATCCACCTCCACTGCGGCGGCGGCATGCACCGCTCGGGCATGATCACCGGCGTCATCGAGAAGTGCGTCAACCACGCGCCGATGGCGCAGGTGCTCGCCCACTACCGCTATCACGTGGCCTGGCACGACGACGCCCACCCCGGCGGCTACGAGGCGGGCAACGAGCAGGTCCTGCAGGACTTCGACTGCGAGTTGCTCTCGGCGGGCCCGGCCGCCACGCCCGCGCCGTAGCGGCCCATGACTCTGGGCGTTTGGGGTCACGCGTGGAGGCAGGGGGTGCCTTCCTCGGCTCGCGGTCCAGGCAGCGCGGTGCGAGCTCCTGACACCGGGAAACTCGCGAGGGCGCGCGACCCGGGCTAGCCTCGGCGCGTGGACTGGGCGGCCGCGCTCGACGGCTTTCGCGACTACCTGCGGGTCGAGCGCGGATGCTCGCCGCGCACCCTCGACGTCTACCTGCGCGAGGTGCAGGCGTTCGCAGCCGGCGCCGCCGCTCGGCGCAAGGGCACCGCACCGGCGCCGGCGGCGATCGACGCCATCGAGGTCCGCCGCCATCTGGCGTCGCTGTTCGAGCGCAACGATCCGACGACGATCGCCAAGAAGCTGTCCGCGCTGCGGACGTTCTTCCGCTTCCTTCATCGCCGGCGGGTGATCGACGGCAACCCGGCGGCGGCGGTGCGCGGGCCCAAGAAGAAGCGGGCCCTGCCGCGCGCCCTCGACGTCGACGACGCGTTCCGGCTGGTCGAGGCGCCGACCACCGTCCGCCGGCCGACGGCGCGAGCCCGGTCGGTGGCCGAGGCCGCGCGCGCACCGGCGCTGGCGGTGCGCGACGCCGCGCTGTTCGAGGTGCTCTATGGCGGCGGCCTGCGCGTGTCCGAGGCGTGCGCGCTCGACCTCGGCGATCTCGAGCACGAGGGCGGCGGCCTGATCGTGACCGTGCGCCACGGCAAGGGGGGCAAGGTCCGCACCGTGCCGCTCGGCGACGCCTGCGCCCGCGCGCTCGCGGCCTGGCAGGCGGTGCGTCCGACCCTGACCGCCGGTGCCGCGCTGTTCGTCAACCACCGCGGCCAGCGCCTGACGCCGCGCAGCGCGCAGCGCTCGACCCGGGCCTGGGCGACCGCGAGCGGCGTCGTCGCCACCGCGACGCCCCACGCGCTACGCCACTCGTACGCCACCCACCTGCTCGACGGCGGCGTCGATCTCCGCTCGATCCAGGAGCTGCTCGGCCACGCCAGCCTGTCGTCGACGCAGATCTACACCAAGGTCTCGCTCGATCACCTGATGACCGTCTACGATCAGGCCCACCCCCGCGCCGGCTCGGGACCGGTCGACGGCACCCCGCCATCCGTCGACCGCGCCCCGCCTCGCAGCTGACCCCGCCCGCCGCGGCATTCTGGCCCCGCCGCGCCGACCGTGACCGCGAGGTCCGGCGGTACGATCGATCTGAGGACCACCTCATGAGGCCCCGGTCCGGTGGTCAGGGTCGGTCGGCGAACAGCGCCGCGCTCTCGCACGCGTGGTGGCGATCGATCAGCGTCGCCAACTCGGCCAGCAACTGGAACAGCGCTTGGCCCTCGGGGTCGACGTCCGGGTGGGCGCTGCGGACCGCGGTGAGCTCGCGGGCCCGGGCCAGGCGCTCGTCGATCTCGCCGTGGCGATAGTGCAGCTCCCCGAGCTCGGCCTGGGCGATCTCCCCGGCGATGAGGTGGGGGAACAGGTCGCGCTCCTCGCGTCCGAGGTCGTCGATCACCAGGGTCGCGAGCTCCTCGACCATCAGGGCGACGTGCAGCCGCAGATGCGATCGGCTGCCCTGGGCCCGCGGCGCGCTGGCGGTGAGACGGGTGATCGCGGCCAGCTTGCTGCGGATGATCCGGTGCTCGGGCAGGAGCACGCGCTCGATCAACTGGGCCGGCCCCAGCTCCTGCAGCGTCCGGATGGAGTCCGACTCCGTGGCGCTGGCACCGTCGGCGGCGTCGGACGCTCCTTCGACGCCCCCGCGTGGCGGGACGAGATCGAGGCCGGGTGCGCGCCAGTGGATCATGGTGGCTTGCTCGACGTCATCATCGCACGAACTCAATTTCAGTCTAGCGAGAATTCTGCACCAATGCGAGCGACGGACCTGGCTGGCGACCAGGTGGGGCAGGGTGCTACACCGACGCCGGGACACCCCGCCGCCATGACCCGAGCAAACCCGACATCTTCCGACGACGAACGCGTTCGCATCCGCTCCACCACCATCCTCGCCGTCCGCCGCGGTAGCGCGGTGGTCGTCGCCGGCGACGGCCAGGTCACCCTGGGCACGACCGTGGTCAAGTCGGGGGCCAAGAAGGTCCGCCGGCTGGGCGACGGCAGCGCCATCGCGGGCTTCGCCGGCTCGGCCGCCGACGGCCTGGCCCTGTTCGAGCGGCTCGACGGCAAGCTGCGCGAGCACCGCGGCAACCTGCGCCGCGCCGCGGTCGACCTCGCCAAGGACTGGCGTCAGGACAAGGCCTTGCGCCGGCTCGAGGCCATGCTGCTGGTCGCCGACCGCGAGGTCACCTACCTCCTGTCCGGTTCGGGCGACATCATCGAGCCCGACGACGGCATCGCCTCGATCGGCTCGGGCGGGCCGTTCGCGCTGGCCGCGGCCCGGGCCCTGCTCGTACACACCGAGCTCGGCGCCCGCGCCATCGCCGAGGCCGCGATGGCGATCGCCGGCGACATCTGCATCTACACCAACCGCAGCCTGACGGTGGAGGAGATCTCGTGAGCGAGACCCGGCTGACGACCAGCGCGGCTCCGGTCGGCCGCGATCCGGCGCACCTGACCCCCGGCGTCATCGTCGAGGAGCTCGATCGCTACATCGTCGGTCAGCGCGAGGCCAAGCGGGCGGTGGCGGTGGCGCTGCGCAACCGCTGGCGGCGGCAGCAGGTCGAGGGCGACCTCAAGGACGAGATCGCGCCCAAGAACATCATCCTCATCGGCCCGACCGGCGTCGGCAAGACCGAGATCGCGCGCCGGCTGGCCAAGCTGACCCGGGCGCCGTTCGTGAAGGTCGAGGCCTCCAAGTTCACCGAGGTCGGTTACGTCGGCCGCGACGTCGACTCGATCGTGCGCGATCTGGTCGAGGTCGCGGTCAAGCTGGTGCGCGACGAGGAAGCGGCCAAGATGCGGCCGCGGGCCAAGGACGCCGCCGAGGAGCGGGTGCTCGACCTGCTGCTGCCGGGCTCGGGCGCGAGCGGCGGCGGCTACGCCCGGTTCGGCGACAAGGTCGACGCGCCCGCGGCCAGCTCGGGCGACAGCGCGACCCGCGACAAGCTGCGGGTGATGCTGCGCGATGGCCGGCTCGACGATCGCGAGGTCGAGGTCGAGCTGGCCGAGGACGGCGCGCCGTTCCTGCAGGCGATGTCGGGCGCATCCGGCGGCGGCCTCGACGAGATGGGCCTGGGCGCGCTCAAGGACATGCTCGGCGGGCTGGGCAAGAAGACCCGGCGCCGGCGGATGAAGGTGCCCGAGGCCTGGGCGGCGCTGGCCGAGGAGGAGGTCGACAAGCTGATCGATCATGACGCCGCGACCCGGGCCGCGGTCCGCCGGGCCGAGGACCACGGCATCGTGTTCCTCGACGAGATCGACAAGATCGCGTCGAGCTACGACAAGGGCGGCGCCGACGTCTCGCGCCAGGGCGTGCAGCGCGATCTGCTGCCGATCGTCGAGGGCTCGACCGTCACCACCAAGTACGGGCCGGTCAAGACCGACCACGTGCTGTTCATCGCCGCCGGCGCGTTCCACATGAGCAAGCCGTCGGACCTCATCCCCGAGCTGCAGGGTCGCTTCCCGATCCGGGTCGAGCTCGAGCCGCTGACCGCCGACGACTTCGTCCGCATCCTGACCGAGCCGAAGAACGCGCTGACCCGACAGTACTCGGCGCTGCTGGCCACCGACGGCGTCACCATCGAGTGGACCGACGAGGCGGTGCGCGAGCTCGCCCGCATCGCCGCCGATGTCAACACCCGGATGGCCAACATCGGCGCCCGCCGCCTGCACACCGTGCTCGAGCGCCTGCTCGACGACCTGCTCTACAACGCGCCCGACATCGGCCGCCAGACCATCCCGATCACGAAGGCCTACGTCATCGAGCGCCTCGGCGCGCTCGCGGCCGACGACGATCTCGCGCGCTACGTGCTGTAGCGTCCGTCCTGCGTCTCACGCCCACGGTGTTGCCGGCGTGCTACACCACGCGCCGTGGACGAGCTGATCGCCAAGGCCCGCGTCCTGATCGAGGCGTTGCCCTACATCTCCGAGTTCCGGGGCAAGAAGGTCGTCGTCAAGATCGGCGGCGTGGCCCAGGAGGATCCGATCTTGCGCCGGCGCTTCGCCGAGGATCTCATCCTGCTCGACTGGGTCGGCATCGACCTGATCGTGGTCCACGGCGGCGGCAAGCAGATCACCCGCATGCTCGACCGGGTCGGCCAGGAGGCCCGCTTCGTCGACGGCCAGCGGGTCACCGATGCCGCCGCGCTCGAGATGGTCGAGATGGTGCTGGGCTCGCTCAACCAGGAGCTGGTCCGGCTGGTCAACCACCTCGGCGGCGCCGCGGTCGGCCTGACCGGCTGCGACGGCGGCCTGGCCACCGCCGCGATCACCCGGCCCGAGCTCGGCCTGGTCGGCGAGGTCACCGCGATCGATCGCACCGTGCTCGATCGCCTGCTGCCCGACTTCATCCCGGTGATCGCCCCGCTCGCGGTCGGCGCCGACGGTCAGGCCCTCAACGTCAACGCCGATGTCTTCGCCGCCCGCCTGGCCCAGGCGCTCGGCGCCGAGAAGCTGGTCTTGCTCACCGACATCGCCGGCGTGCTCGATCGCGATCGCCACCTCATCCCCAGCCTGACCGACGGCGAGGCCCGCGCGCTCATCGCCAGCGGCGTCATCGCCGGCGGCATGATCCCCAAGGTCGAGTACGCGCTGGCCGCCCTGGCCGGCGGCGTCGGCAAGGTTCACGTGATCGATGGTCGCCTCGAGCACGCGCTGTTGCTCGAGATCTTCACCCGCGACGGCGTCGGCACCCAGCTGGTGGCCGACCGCGCCCGGAGTCCCTCATGACCCTCACCCAGGCCGAGTTGCTCGCCATCGGCGAGCGCACCTTCATCCGCAACTACCGGCAGCAGCCGATGGTCCTGACCCGCGGCGCCGGCGCCGAACTCTGGGACGTCGACGGCAAGCGCTACCTCGACATGACCGCGGGCATCGCGGTGTGCTGCCTCGGCCACGCCCACCCCGAGCTGACCGCGCGGCTGGCCGCCCAGCTCGGCCGCCTGACCCACGTCAGCAACCTGTACTGGAACGACCAGGAGATCCTCGCCGCCCAGGCGATCACCTCGCGCTCGTTCGCCGACCGGGTGTTCTTTTGCAACTCGGGCGCCGAGGCCAACGAGGCCGCACTCAAGCTGGCCCGCCGCTACCAGAGCGTGGTGGCCGGGGCGCCGGCGCGCACCACGATCGTCTCGACCACCGGCAGCTTCCACGGCCGCTCGGTGGCGACCGTGTCGATCACCGGCCAGGCCAAGTACCGCGAGGGCTTCGGCCCGCTGTTCGAGCCGGTCGAGTTCGTGCCGTACGGCGACCTCGCCGCCGCCACCGCTGCGCTCGCCGACCGGACGGCGTGCGCGAAGATCCTCGAGCCGATCCAGGCCGAGGGCGGCATCATGGTGCCGCCGGCCGGCTACCTGCGCGGCCTGCGCGAGCTGTGCGACGCCACCGGCACCCTGCTGATCTTCGACGAGGTCCAGACCGGCGTCGGCCGCACCGGTACCTGGTGGGGCCACCAGCACGACGGCGTCACCCCCGACGTCATGACCCTGGCCAAGGGCCTCGGCGGCGGGGTGCCGATCGGCGCGCTCGCGGTCACCGAGCGGGCTGCGGCCGGCCTGACCTTCACCGGCGGCAGCGCGGTGCCCCACGCCTCGACGTTCGGCGGCCAGCCGTTCGCGACCTCGGCCGCGGTGGCGGTGTTCGAGATCATCGAGCGCGACAACCTGCTGGCCAACGTCGCCGAGGTCGGCGCCTACCTCGGGGAGCGGCTGGCCGGGCTGTGCCAGGAGCACCCCGGCGTCGCGCTCGAGGCCCGCGGTCGCGGCCTCCTGCGCGGGCTGCGGGTCGCCGCCAACGCCGCCGCGGTCACCGCGCGGGCCCGCGAGCTCGGCGTGCTGTTCTCGCTGGCCGGCGCCGACGTCGTCCGCTTCGCCCCGGCCTACATCATCGGCAAGGCGCACGTCGACGAGGCGGTCGCGGTGCTGGCCCAGGTCCTCGCCGAGGGCGTGGCCGGGAAGGCCGCCTGCGCATGACCAGCACGGATCTCCTCAGCCTCGCCGATCTCGATCGGGCCGGCCTGCGCGCGCTGCTCGACGCGTCGGCGGCCTACAAGGCGGCCCGTCCGCACGGCCCGGCGGCCTGGCTCGCCGGCAAGCACGTCGCGCTGGTGATGGAGAAGGCCTCGACCCGGACCCGGGTCGCCTTCGAGGTCGCGGTCCGCGAGCTCGGCGGCCACACCACCGTGCTCACCGCCGACGGCACCCAGCTCGGCCGCGGCGAGCCGATCGAGGACACCGCCCGGGTCCTCGATCGCTTCTGCCACGCGATCGTGTTCCGCACGTTCGGCGACGATCGCCTGCGGCGGATGGCGGCGGCGGCGGCCAGCCCGGTCATCAACGCGCTCACCGATCGTGAGCACCCGTGCCAGATCGTCGCCGATCTGCTGACGGTGCGCGAACACCTGCACTCGGTCGACGTCGCCTACGCCTGGATCGGCGACGGCAACAACATGGCCCATGCGTGGCTGTACGCCGCCGGCCTGCTCGGCCTGCGCCTGACCCTGGCCTGCCCCGACGGCCACCACCCCGACCCTGCGATCGTCGCCGCCGCCCAGGCCGCCGGCGCCACCCTCACGATCGTGGCCCGGCCCGAGGACGCGGTGGCCGGCGCCGACGTGGTCATGACCGACGTCTGGGCGTCGATGGGCCAGGAGCACGAGGCCAAGGCCCGGGCCGCGGCCTTCGCCGGCTACCTGATCGACGAGCCGCTGCTGGCCCGCGCCGCCGCCGGCGCGATCGTGCTGCACTGCCTGCCGGCCCACCGCGGCGAGGAGAACGCGGCCGCGGTCATCGACGGGCCGCGCGGCCGGGCGATCTGGGACCAGGCCGAGAACCGGCTGCACACCCACAAGGCGATCCTCGAGCACGCCCTCACGGGCGGGGCCCGCGGACCGATCCAGTAGCCAACACCGGCGCCGGGCGGGCCGGGCTGCGTGGTACGCTGGGTGGGCTGGCGATGAGTGTGGTCCCCGCAGACATCCCCGACGTCGGTGCGACGAGCCTGCGGTTGACCCAGAACCCGCGGTTCGATCCCATGTCTGCGGCGTTCGGCGCCGAGGAGTACTTCGTGTGGACGAGGTTCGACGGCGCGACGTCGCTGAAGGACCTGCTGCTGATGACCGGGCTGCCGATCGATCGCGGGGTCGCGATCGTCCGCGCCCTGCGTCGGGTCGGCGCCGTCCTCCTGCCGGGCGAGAAGCCCGAGGACGCGCTCGAGCGCGCGGCGATGACCCAGCGGGTCGAGAAGACCGAGAACAGCCGGCCGACCCAGCCGATGTCGGCGGTCCAGGTCGCGGCCTTCACGGGCAACGACACCGCGCGCAGCGGACGCCTGGCTGCCCCGGTCGCCGGCGGGGTGCCGCAGGTCATGGATCCCGACCCGGCCGAGCAGGCCGCGCTCGCCGAGGCCAACGACCTCTCCGACGAGGAGCGCCGGCGGATCCTGGGCGCGGCCCGTCTGCTCGACACCGGCGATCCCTGGCTCCTGCTCGGGGTCGCGCGCGGCACCGACAAGCGTACGCTCAAGCGCGCGTTCTACGAGCGCAGCAAGAGCTTCCACCCCGATCGCTTCTACGGCCGCAAGCTGGGCAGCTTCGCGGCCCGGCTGCACGCCGTGTTCGAGGCCGTCACCCGGGCCCACGCCGACCTGACCCAGGACCGGCCTCGGCCCGCTGCCGACGGTCAGGTCGCGGCCAGCGCGCCGCAGACCCCCGGCGAGTACGCGGCCGAGCTGTTCGATCGGGCCTGCGACGCCGAGGTCACCGGCGATCCCGAGAAGGCGCTCAAGCTGTTCGCGGCCGCGATCAAGCTCGACCCCCAAGCTCGCTATCTGCGCCGGGCCGCGAGCTGCGCCCTGACCGCCGGCGACCTCTACACCGCGCTCGACCACGCCCAGAAGGCGAGCAAGCTCGAGCCGTCCGATCCCTCGATCGCCCGCATGCTGGCTCGGGTCCTGCGCGGCCTCAACCGGATGGGGGAGGCCGAGGAGGTGCTGGTGATGGCGCTGGCGATGAAGACCGACAACGACACCCTGTTGACCGAGCTGTCGGCCGACCTCCGCTCGCTTCGCAACGCGATCGACCGGTAACCGCGGCCCGGTTCCGCTAGCCCCACGATACCGGTGGCTTGGGGG
>JAYVSF010000571.1:0-3323 GCA_043775605.1 Myxococcales bacterium | reverse complement strand
GGCGCCGCGCTCGCGACCTCGACGGTCACGATCGCCACCATTGGCTACTTCGCGCTCGCGATGCGCGCGATCGACCGCGAGCTGCCGGCCCCGCCGCGCTCGGCCGCCATCGAGTCGCGCGCGGAGCGCCGGGCCGCGGCCGGTGCGCTCCTCCGGGTCGGGGTGCCGATCGGCCTGCAGTTCGGGGCCGAGGTCGGCGCGTTCGCCCTGGCCTCGGTGCTGGCCGGCCGCCTCGGCAAGGTCCCGGCCGCCGCCCACCAGATCGCGCTCCAGCTCGCCAGCACCTCGTTCGCGATCGCGATGGGCCTGGGCGCCACCGCCGCGGTCCGGGTCGGGCTCGCGGTCGGGGCTGGCGATCATCGCGCTGCCCGCCGCGCTGGCCTGGTCAGCCTCGGCCTCGGCACCGCGGTCATGTCGTCGTCGGCGCTGCTGTTCGTGATCGCGCCCGGCCCGCTGGCCAGCATCTTCGGCAGCACCAGTGTCGTCATCGCCGCCGCCCTGCCGCTCATCCAGATCGCCGCGGTGTTCCAGCTGTCCGACGGCGCCCAGGCGGTCGCGGCCGGCGCCCTGCGCGGCGCCGGCGACACCCAGGCCGCGTTCCTCGCCAACCTCGGCGGTCACTACCTCGTCGGTGTGCCGATCGCGATCGGCCTCGGCTTCGGCCTCGGGATGGGCGCGCCGGGGCTGTGGTGGGGCCTGTCGGCCGGCCTGACCGGCACCGCGATCGCCCTGGTCGGCCGCTTCCTGTGGCTCACCGCGCGGCCGATCGCGCGGGTCGAGCGGGTCGGCCACTGAAGACCTGTCGAACGATGGTACCAACGAGGCATGCGACGCGCGTGGGCAGCTCTCCTGATCCTCCTCGGAGCTTGTGGCGGTGACGACGGCCCCGGCCCCGACGCGGCGCCGCCGACCGGCCCGGCCCGGGTCCGGGTCGATCGCTACCAGTACGAGCTCAGCCTCGAGGACCGGCAGTCGTCGTCGACCTTGACCCTGCACCTGATCGAGGGCGGTGACTGCATCACCCTCGCCCAGAAGAACCCCAACCTGATCGCCGCGTCGGTCACGCTCGACGGCGTCCCGGCCCGGGTCACGACCACGCCGGCCACGCTGACCGCCTGCGGCGCCGGCTGGTTCGCGGGCACCGACGTCACCCTGGCCGCCCGCATGACCCAGGGCCTGTCGACGCTCGGCGCCAGCCAGGTCGGCTACTCGGTCACCAACGACGGCAGCGGCCAGCCGCTCTGGTACCTGGTGTCGTGGGTCGGCGGCTGCGATCGCTTCGGGCCGTGCGATCCGACGCCCTCGGCGTTCGCCCACTACTCGTTCACCGTCCACCACCGCGCCGGGGTGCGCGCGCTGTGCCCGGGCCGGATCACTCCCGGCGAGCTGGTCACGACCTGCGAGTTCGACTACGCCGGCGGGCCGACCTACTCGACGTTCGGCCTGATCGCGACCCCGTCGTGGACCGTGACCGAGCTCGGCACCTGGGGCACCGTCCGCACCACCCTGTACGACCGGCCGGGCTCGGGCATCGGCCCGCTGATCGACGCCGACTACCACCGCGGCTTTCTGGCCTGGATGGTCGACCACTTCGGGCCCTACCCCTACGGCGACGAGCTGCGGATCGCGGTCGGGCCGACCTACTGGTCCGGCTTCGAGCACCCCGGCAACATCGTGCTCGACGACGGCCTCGACCGGCCGATGAGCTCGCCCTACCTGCACCCGGTCTCGCACGTGCTGACCCACGAGCTCGCCCACCAGTGGGCCGGCGACCAGACCACGCTGGTCGACACCTACGACTTCGTCTGGAAGGAGTCGATGGCCGAGTACCTGTCGTTCCTGTACGAAGCCGAGGTCGACCCGCTGGCGGCGGCGATCACCAACGCCTACTGGAAGTCGTCGTCGCGCGGCGCCCGCTACTTCCCGGTGCCGAGCGGTCGGCCAGCGCTGTTCGACTACTACGGCGATGTCTACGGCCCGGGCCCGATGGTGCTGTTCCGCCAGCTCGAGGCGATGACGTCGCGGCCGCGGGTGGTGGCGGCGCTCAAGATGCTGCTTGGCCACGAGCGCGCCATCTCGGTCGCCGACGTCCAGGCTGCGCTCGAGACCACCACCGGGCTCGACCTCGATAGGTACTTCGATATCTGGGTGCGGGGCGCCGGCGCCCCGACCTGGGCGACGTTCACGGTCGCGGTCAGCGGCGATGCGCCCAACCAGTCGGTCGTGGTCACCGAGACCAGCGCGGTGGCCCACCCGTGCGACTTCGACATCGGCTTGCAGGGCGCCGGCGGCGAGACCGGCCGGGTCCGGATCACCCGCGGCGTCGATCCGCAGCCGACCACGACCGTCGCCACCGGCGTGCCGTGGGCGGTGACCGCGACCGTGCTCGATCCCGACAGCGAGTGCCTGGCGTTCGCGCCGACCGCCGCCCCGGTGCCGCTGCACCCGGTGGGCTGGTCGCCCTGGGTCAGCCACCGCTGACCACCGCAGCATTTCCTCGACCGAGAGGCTCCGCGGGCCGGGGCTGGCAGCGGGGGGCGAATTCGTGTATGACGCCGCGCCTGTGACCGAAAGGTCACGGCTCAACCCTCGCTCGCGGATCCGCCATGAAGACCCTCACCGAGTTCTCGACCATCATGCTCCGTCGCGGCGCCGCCGCGCGTGCCGCCACGCTCGCCGAGGGCGGCCCGCCCAGGGCTGCCGCCGAGGTGCCCGCCGCCGAGGCGCCGGCCGAGGTGCCGGCCGCCGAGGTGCCGACCGAGGGCGCTCCCGAGGCTGCCCCGAGCGAGGCCGGCGCGCCCGACGCCGAGGCTGCGGCCGCCGCCAAGGGTGCGGCCGCCGAGGCTGCGGCCGCCGCCAAGGGTGCGGCCGCCGCGGCGATCGCCGAGGCCATCGCGACCGCGCTGTCGATTCCTGCCGATCGCGCGCAGCGGATGCTCGAGGCGCTCGACCTGTGCGGCAACGTCGAGAACGTGCGTCTCATCCGGGTGTTCCAGGGCGAGAAGGGTCCGCAGGGCTCGACCGCCATCGGCGAGTTCCACTACGCGATCGATCGCGTGGTCAAGCCGGGTCGGGCCGGTGGCGGCGATCGTGGTGGTGACCGGCGCGGCGGCGATCGCGGCGGCCGCGGCGGTGGCGATCGCGGCGGTGGCGGCGGCGGCGGCGGCGGCGGTGACCGCGGTGGCTTCGGCGATCGCAAGGGCCCGCCCAAGCCGCGCGGCCTCGGCAGCCTCATGGCCGGCGCGAACAAGAAGCCGTCGGGCGACGACGATCGCGGCCCGCGTGGCGAGGTCCCGAAGGCCGGCATCGGCTGGGTGATGACC
>JAYVSF010000570.1:0-6117 GCA_043775605.1 Myxococcales bacterium | reverse complement strand
CTACTCGTGGGGCTGGCCCGAGGTCCAGCTCGAGGTCCGGGCGCCGGACGATGGCGCCGCGGTCGCGACCTGCGCGATCGAGCTGCCCGGCGAGGCCCTGCGCGCGCTGCGCCGGCCGTCACGCCGGCCGTTCCGCGGCACCCCGGTCCGCCTGGTCGCGAAGCCGATGGGCGCCGCCGCGCTCGATCGCGGCGAGCTGGTCGCTGGTCACGTCACCGTCCGGCTCCGGCCCGGCGCCGGCTTCGTCGACGTGTCCCGGGTCGCCGCCGGCGTGTTCGCGGCCGAGACCGTGCAGCTGTCGGACGAGCTCAAGGTCGAGCTGACCCCGGCCGGGCTGCGGGCCCGCGGCGTCGCGTGGACGCTGGTCAAGGCCCCGCCGCGCGGCCACGTCCAGGTCCTCGAGGTCGACGACGGCAGCTGGCGGCTGGTCGAGCCGCCGACCGGCGACCCCAGCGCCGCGATCGAGCTGCCGCTGACCAGCCTGTCGGTGCTCGTGGTCGGCGCCGCCGCGGGCCGCAACCTGTGGCTGTTCCGGCCGCCCCGGGCCTGGCCCGGCGACGCCAGCGATCCGGCCAGCGAGGAGGTCGACGTCCTGCTCGCCGACGACGTCCGCACCAGCAGCCGCGGCGGCCGCACCGCCCGTCGGCGTCACTACGTCTTCGGCGGCGATCTGCCCGAGCTCGGCTGGGCCACCGGCGACCCCAGCATGTCGCTCGGCCTCGACGGCTGGGTCCAGGGCGCCCTGGCCGACGTCCAGCGCGGCACCACCGGCGATCGCGCGCGCTGGCGCGAGGGCACGCTCGAGCACGACACCTGCGGCACGCTCGCGCCCCCGGCCGCCCTCACCCCGGCCCCGCCGGCCGCCGGCGAGCCGCGCGCCGACGACGGCCTCGACCCCCGGGTCTGTAGCCGCAGCCCGTTCGATGGCGTGATCGAGTGCCGGGTCTCGCTGCAGCCCGAACTCACGATCGCGCTGCGCCACCTGACCGAGCTGATCGCGGTCGATCCGAAGAGCTGGACCGGCGTCGCCGACGCGGTGCCCGCGACCGAGGCCGCGTACGTGCTCCTGCGCGGCGACACCGGCGAGGTCGTGGCCCAGGGCGAGTTCGTGCCCGGCCGCGCCAGCCCGGCCTATGCCCCGGCCACCCCCGAGCTCGAGCAGCGCCTGATTCGGCTGCTCGAGGATCGCGACCCGCGCACCGGCGAGAAGCTGGCCGGCCGGCCGCGCGAGGACTCGGCCGAGAAGCTCGAGTGGAACACCCCGATCGCGGTCGGCTCGACGCTCAAGCCGCTGATGGCCCGCGCGGCCGAGCTGGCGGCGCCGACCCAGATGGCCCGCCTCGCGCTGCGGGTGACGCCGACCGTCGCGTGCGGCTCGCGCAAGACCGCGATCCTCGGCCACTGCCCGGCGACGTCGGTGACCCGCGGCGGCGCCGAGGCCTTCGACCTGCACGGCTTCCTGTCGCACTCATCGAACTGGTTCATGGCCGCGCTCGGCCTGTTCGCCACCGCCCTGCCCGACGGCGAGCTGCGCGTCGACGGCGCCGTGATCGATCCCGAGGCCGCGCTGGCTCGCGACGTCGGCGACTGGTCGGTCGATCACCCGGTCACCACCACCTACGGCGGGCGCGAGGTGATCGGCGCGGACCGCGTCGACCTCACCGCGCTCGCCCAGACCGCGCTGTGGACCCGGTTCGAGCAGCTGCTCGGCCGCCGGGCCTGCACCCTCGGCGACAAGCGAGCCTGCGAGCGGGCCGGTTCGCGCCGCGACCTGTGCGCGGTGCGGGCGTTGCCGATCGCCGCGCCGACCGCACGCCAGCGTCACCTGGTCGCGCTCGGCGCCGACCGCTTCGATCTCTACGGCAGCGGCGCCAAGGCCGACAGCGTGCCGGTCCGCGACTACTTCCAGTTCCTGCGCGGCTCGGGCCTGCACCCGGTCGCGTCGCTGGCCCAGCTGGCCGACGCGTTCGGCCGCGTGGTCTACGATCAGCCCGATGACGGCGGCCGCTACGATCTGGCGGCGTCGTGGTTCCCGGTCACGGCCACCGGCGTCACGCCGAGCTGGGACTGCCGCTCCGCCGACGAGACCCGCACGGTCACCGGCGCCGGCGGCGGCCTGTGCGGCGCGGTCCGGCCGGGGGGCACCGCCGGCAAGGCGCTGGCCGCGCTGCTCGCCGATCCGCGGGTCACGCTGTACGGCGCCAAGACCGGCACCATCGACTCGCTCGGCGACATCACCGAGGACCGCCGACGCTGCGAGCGCTGGAACCGCTCGCACACCGTCGCCGAGCAGCGCAGCCAGCCGTACCAGCTCGCGTGCGGCGCGCCGATCGACGACGACGGCCTGCTGCTGCTGGCGTTCGGCGTCCACACCGCGACCGGCGTGGTGCCGCTGACCCTGGCCTTGCGCTTCGAGCGGGTCGGCGCCACCGCCGCCACCTTCGCCGCGCGGCACTATGTCGCGGCGATCATCGCGTACTTCACCGGCGCCTGGTCCGCGACCGCCGCCGCGCCACCATCGTCGCCGTCCTCACCGACGACACCGACACCTTGAGATGACGCCGCGCCGGATCTGGGCTACCACCGGGTCATGGGCGCACAGTGGAAGAACAAGGGCCGGACCGAGGCCGCCTCCGCGCGAGGCCGGGTCTTCAGCAAGCTGGCCAAGGAGATCGCGATCGCGGCCAAGGGCGGCGCCGATCCGGCGATGAACTCGCGGCTGCGCATGGTGCTCGAGACCGCGAAGAAGTCGTCGATGCCGAAGGACACGATCGACCGCGCGATCAAGAAGGGCGCGGGCCTGCTCGAGGACGGCGCCCAGTTCGAGACCCTGATGTTCGAGGGCTTCGGACCGCACCACGTCCCGGTCATCGTCGAGTGCCTGACCGACAACAAGAACCGGACGTCGACCAACATCCGGGTCCTGTTCCGGCGCGGTCAGCTCGGCAACACCGGCTCGGTGTCGTGGGACTTCCGCCACCTTGGACTCATCGAGGCCACCGCCCAGCTGGGCGCCGACGACGCCGAGTCGGCGGCCATCGAGGCCGGCGCCCAGGACGTCGAGCCGGGCGACGACGGAGCCACTCGCTTCATCACCGAGCCGACCGATCTCGATCTGGTCAGCAAGGCCCTGGCCGCCAAGCACTGGCACGTGCACTCGGCGGCGCTGGCCTGGCGGGCCAAGAACCCGGTCAAGGTCGAGGGCGACCACCGGGCCCAGGTCGAGGCCTTCCTCGAGACCCTCGACGACGACGACGACGTGCAGAACATCTTCGTCGGCCTCGACTGACGAACCCGGCCGCGACCGCGCCGCGCCGTCAGCGGCGTGCACGGATCGATCGGTCCCCGCCTGCGACGCGCCGCCGCGGTCAGCGGGTCCGCTGCTTCCGGGGTGGCTTCGTCGGTGCGGCCCGGGTCGCGGCCGGCTTCGTCGGCTTCGTGGTTCCGGTCGCCTTGCCTGGCTTGTGCTTGCCGGGCTTGGTCCCCTTGGGCGCCTTGGTCGTCGGCGCCGGCGTCACCTCGGCCGGCAGCCCGCGCGCGCTGATGCGGGCCTGCGCGAACGCGAGCGTGCCGTCGCAGCGTGCCCGCGCCGGCGCGATCTCCGCGCCGCTGGCGTCGAGCCCGATCCGCTGCGGCAGCGCCGCGCTCCCGCCCTGCTCGGCCCAGCGATCGGCCTCGATCGCCGCGCCCGAGAGCGCCGCCAGCGCGGCCGGCACGATCACGCCGTCGGCGTCGCGCAGCCCGGTCACGTACTCGGCCGCCGCCGCGCTGGCAAAGCCGGCAGCGCCCCGCACGCACAGCCAGCGCTCGCCGGCCGGGGTCACGCTGCCGCCGGTCGCCGCCCGCCGGGTGACCTCGGTGCGCTGATCCTGGGTCGCGCGACCGTAGCGACCGTGATCGCCGCGGATCCCAGCGCCGAAGCCGGCGACCGCGAGCACCACGCCGACCGCGGCCAGCCGCGCCGCCCACGCCGTCGCCGGGACCCGCCGGCGCTTCACGGCGCTCCGGTCGTCGGCGCCGACGCGTCGAGCCACTGCACGAGGCCAGCGTAGCGCGCCTCGGTCAGCTCGGCGACGGTGCCCATCGCCGTCATCGTCGTGTACTGCTCAGCCCGCCGCGGGAACAGGAACTCGAGATCGTGGCGCGAGCGGGTCATCGCGTCCATCAGGCCCTGGGCAAGGACCGGTCGCGGTCGCCCGACCCCGTGCGCGCGCAAGGCCTGATACAGCGCGTCGCAGCGGGCCTCGCGGGTCGAGGACGGCCCCGGCGCCAGCCACGCCGGCCACTGGTCCTCGGCGATCTCGAGCGAGATCCGCCGGCCCATGCGCGGGTCGCGCGGCTCGAGCTCCCACACCTGCACGGTCCCGGGCGCCAGCTTGCCCAGCCAGCCCCGAACCTCGCCCAGGGTCACCGCCGCATCACGCCCGTGGTCGAGGTACGTGATCGCGACGATCGACGCCGGGGTCCCGTCCTTGCGCTCGAGGCAGCGCGCCCACAGCGGCGGCGGCTTCGCGAACGCGCCGCGCTCGGTCGGCTCGGTGTCCGCCGACGGCGACCGCGCCCCGGCCGCGCCGGCGTGGGCCACCACGTGGATCGCGCCGAGCACCAGCCCGTCGGTCGCGAGCGCGGCGAGGATCATCCACCACACCGAAGAGAGGGCGGGCCTCGACGGCACCCGGTCAGCATAGCGCGCTGACGGCGGGCTCGTGGCAAGATGATCGGCCGCATGGTCGTGTTCCTGGTCCACCGCGCCGACGAGGTCGACGCCGCGCGCGGCCTGGCCTGGCGCCTGCGCTGGCACGACTGCACGCCGACCGCGGTGTGGACCAGCCCGCACGATCACGCGGTGATGACCGCGGCCACCCTGGTCGAGATCCTCGAGTGGGACGGGCCGGTCCAGGTCCAGGCCGCGCTCGGCCCGCGCCACACCGATCCGACCGCGCTGGTCACCGCGCTCGCCGCCCTCGCCCCCGACGCCGCGGTGGTGGTGGTCGGCCACGAGCCGCTGCTGTCGCGGCTCGGCCGGCGGCTGGCCGGGCTCGACGAGCTGCCGGCGCTGGCTGCGGGCGAGGCGGTCCGGCTCGACGACGGCGCGCTGCGCTGGCGGTTCGCGCACGACGGCGACGCGCCGGTCCGCGACCGCGAGCCCCCGCGGTGACCGCGCCCGTCGACCGCCAGCTGCGCCTGACCCTCGAGTACGAGGGCACCGACCTCGCCGGCTGGCAGCGCCAGGACAACGCGCCGACCGTGCAGGGCCACCTCGAGGTCGCGCTCGCCGAGATTCTCCAGCACCCGGTCCGGGTCACCGGCGCGTCCCGCACCGACGCTGGCGTCCACGCCCTCGGTCAGATCGCGTGCGTCCGCACCTTCCGGGCGATCACGTTGCACGGCCTGCGCCGCGGACTCAACGGCCGGTTGCCGCGCTCGATCGCGGTCACCGACGTCGCCGACTCGGCCGACGACTTCCATCCCCGGTTCTCGGCCACCGGCAAGCACTACCGCTACCTGGTCCTGGCCCGGCCCGACCGCGCACCGCGCTGGGAGCCCTGGGCCTGGCACCGCGGCCAGCCGCTCGATCGCGCGGCGATGGCCACCGCGGCCGCCGCCTTCCTCGGCGAGCACGACTTCGGCGGCTTCCGCTCGGTCAAGTGCGTCGCCCGCACCACCACCCGCCGGATCGACGCGGTCGAGCTGTCGAACCCGGCGCCCGAGCTGCTCGCCATCGATGTCCGCGGCAACGCGTTCCTGCACAACATGGTCCGCATCGTCGCCGGCACCCTGGTCGACGTCGGCCTCGGCCGCATCGATCCCGCCACGATGCCGGCGATCATCGCCAGCGGCGACCGGACCCGGGCCGGCCCGACCGCGCCTCCGCACGGCCTGACCCTGGTCGCCGTGTTCTACGACGGCAGCCGCCGCAACCGACCCTTGCCAACCACCGGATCGCCGGCCGTGTAAGATGCGCCAGGCCCCGGCGTTGAGGTAATGGCACTTGGTCTCCGAACCAGCCACCGCGGACGAGCTCGATGACGAGCGACGCATGATCGAGGAGGCCCAGCGCGGACGACTCGACGCCATGCGCCCCATCCTCGAACGCTACGCCCAGCCGCTGTACGC
>JAYVSF010000569.1:0-8275 GCA_043775605.1 Myxococcales bacterium | reverse complement strand
GCGCGAGCGCCCCGCAGGCGGAGGTGACCGGTCCCACGCGACCGCGGGCCCGGCGCCGCGAGTCGCGCCGGCGGCGGCCAGCGGGCCGACAACGTGTGCAGGATCCACACGCTTCTTCGGCGCGACGTCGCCGTCGGATCGCGGCGCCGGATCGGATCCGCGTCGAGTAGAGTGCGTGGGTGCGGCGCGCGATCACGATCTCCCTGGTGCTGGTGAGCGGCTGCGTGCGGGTCATGCCGCACCAGCGCCAGATCCTGGCCCGGACCGACATGGTCATCGGCAGCGACGAGGATCTCCGTCGCGGCGAGTCCCACGCGCGCTCCTACCGCGAGGGCTCGAGCGGCGGCGGCGAGGCCAAGGCCGGCGGCTGCGGCTGTAACTGAGCAGGCATCGTGCAGTCGACGCTGACGAACGCCGAGAGGTGGCTCCCGCGCGCGCTGATCGCCGCGCTGGTGGCGGCGGTGGCGTGCACGCTGCCCGACGGCAACCCGGCGGTCCCCGCCGCCGATCCGGCCGTCTTCCGCGACGAGGTCTACCCGATCCTCATCGCCGACTGCGGCTTCAACGTCTGCCACGGCGACCCGACCCGCGCGTTCGCGGTGTTCGGCCCTGGGCGCGGCCGGCTGCGCGCCGACACCGACCTCGACGCGCCGGTCACCGCCGAGGAGCTGGCGGTGACGTTCACCCGCGCGCGCTCGATGCTGGTCAGCCGCGACGGCGTCCAGCACGCGCCGTTGCTGCGCAAGCCGCTGGCCATCGACGACGGCGGGGTCCGACACGGCGGCACCGACGCGTGGGGCAACGCGATCTACGCCAAGAAGACCAACGCGCGGTTCCAGGTGCTGGTGGCCTGGGCCCTGGCAGCGACCCCATGACCGCGCTCGCACCGACGACGCTGACCGCGCTCGCGGCGCTGACCCTGGTCGCGGCCGCGCCGACCGTCGGCCACGCGTTCGCCGAGCTGCCGCGCTACGCCGAGCCGGCCCTCGACGGCGGCGGCGGCGGCCGCTACTTCACGGGCGGGCCCAGCGACGGCTTCGGCTGCTCGGTCTGTCACCACGGCGGCGCGGCCCCGACCGTGACCATCGACGGCCTGCCCGACCAGCTCGCGGTCGGCACGCGCTACGACCTGGCGCTGTCCTGGCCCGACGACGGCCGGCGCTACGCCCTCGCGCTCGAGCTGATCGATGGTCAGGGTCAGCACCCGGGCGTGGCGGTGCCCGCGCTCGCGGATCAGCTACCGGCGATGAAGTGCGCCGAGCCGGCGGGTGCGGCCGCGGTCACGACCGTCGACGGCGGCGGCCGGCGGGTGGTGACGCTGGCCCCGTGCGGCGCCCACGCCCTCCACCTGTCGTTCACGCCGACCGCGGACGCGCCGCTGTACTTCGCGGTCAGCGTGGTCGCCTCGGACCACCACGAGGACGTCCGCGGCGATGGCGTGCTCGAGGTCCGGCGGACGTTGAACGCCAGCAGCGGCGGCTGCAGCGCCGGCGGTCCGGCCCCGGGCGCGCTGGTCGCGCTGGCCGCGCTCGGCCTGTGGTGGCGACCGCGCCGTCGACGAGACGGCATCGCCGTCAGAACGTGAGGCCGACCAGCGTCGTGAACTCGGCGGCGTTGACCGCGTCGAGCCCGACGTACGCGAGGTAGGTCAGGCGCGACAGGCTGGCCCGCAGGCCGAACTCGAGCACGCGGCCGCTGTCGTCGAGCTCCCAGGTCTTGTCGTAAGCGAAACCGACCTCGTTGCCGTAGAACGCCGACAGCTTGCGATCGCGGGTGAGGTAGCCGCCGGCGTCCATGAAGTCGAAGTAGCGCGGCCGGTAGAAGCTGGCCTCGCTCTGCGCGTAGTAGCGATAGTGGAACGTGAGCGACGAGGTGTCGCTCGGTAGGAACGTGATCGCCGGCTCGACGGTGTGCGACTGGATCCCCCAGCTGTCGAGGTAGAACCGGTAGTCGAGGCCGAACGAGCCGCGCTCGCCGACGGCGTGGCGCAGGCGCACGCTGGCCGCGCTGCGTAGCCGAGAGTCGGGCACCAGCTCGGGCAGGCAGTACGGCGCGCCGCCCGAGCAGGTGCCGTCGCCACCGACCGCGACCCAGCGGTACGGGCTGGCCTGGTAGCCCTCGAGCGCCGTGCCCTCGATCGAGAAATCGACCACGGTCCACCGATCGAGCGTCTGACTGACCCCGAGCTGGAGTCCGTAGCTGTACAGGTCTTGCGCAAAGGCGCTGTCGCCCGCGCGACCGGCGATGTCGAAGCTGCCCATCAGGTTCGCCGACAGCGTCGTATTGTGGCGCGCGACATCGCGGCTGGCGCCGAGCACCAACCCATGCGACTGATAGTCATGCTCGTACGAGAGCCGGTAACGACCGTTGGCCCGTGTGGTCCCGTTGTCGTAGTTGAGTCCGACCTGCCCCTCCTGCCGTCGCTCCTTGATCGTATGGGTGGCAGCGGAGACGACGTCGATCGAGGCGCCGCTCCACGCGTCGACGGTGTAGCTGGTCGACAGCGTCGTGGCGTCGCTGGACTTGCCCGAAACCTCGACGGTCGGCGACACGATCGTGGTCGCGTCGGTGTCGCTGCGCACGTAGACCACGGAGGCGGCGCGGACCTCCTTGTCATGGGCGGCGCCGCAGCCATCGATGCTCAGCGCGGCCGCGGTCACGGTGATCACGACGGCGGTACGGCGAAGCACGCACGCATCTTGGCCGTCGCGTCGGTGTTGTCAATCGCGAGCGCGCTGACACTCGTTGGCTGCTACCAGCCTGGCGTCGATCGCGATGAGCTCCGCGATGCGCTCGAGGCGCCGACCGACCTGTTCGACGATGGCGGCACGGTCATCCCACCGCGCGACGCCAGGGTGATCGACGGCCCGAGCGCCGCGGTCGACGCCAGCGCCGGCTGCGCGGTCGACTCGCCGCTGTCGGCGCTGCGCGTCGTGGTGCGAACCACCGCGGTCGGCGGCCGCTACGCGCCCCGCAACGTCGGCGCGATCTGGATCGAGACCTCGGCCGGCGCGTACGTGAAGACGGTCAAGCGCTGGGCCAACCGGCGCAAGGGCTACCTCACCAGCTACATGGCCGTCACCGGCGGCGACGTCACCGACGCGGTCAGCGGCGCGACCCTGTCGAGCCACATCACCCATGACGTCACCTGGGACCTGACCGACCGCAACCGCTGCGAGATCCCGCCCGGCAACTACCGCGTCGCGATCGAGCTGACCGACGGCAACATGACCGGTGCGGCGCTGCGCATCCCGTTCACCAAGGGCGCCACCGGCAGCATGTCGACGCCGGCCGAGACCGCGAACTTCCACAACCTGCTGCTCGACCTCCACTGATCGCGATGGTCAGGGTGCGCGGGCCGCGACGCCGGGCGCCGCGCGCACGAGCCTGAGCAGCCCGTCGCCATCGCGCGGCAGTCGACGATGGCCAGGCTGGGCCCGGCGGTGTCGATCAGGACGGCGCCGTCGTCGACGCGGAGTCCGCGCCGCTGCCAGCCCGGCCCGGCCAGGGTCCGGGCGTAGCCGGCGACGACGTCCCGGACGGTGACCCCGCCGTAGCCGTCGAGCCCGACCAGCGCGGAGTCGCCGGCGGTGAACGCCAGGCTGAAGGCGTCGCTGTCCGTGCGACCGAGGTGGCGGACCGCGCCGGTGGCGGCGTCAACCAGGTCGACTCGGCCGCGGACCGCGACCGCGACCGAGGCGCCGTCGGCGGCGCAGGCCAGCGCGAACGGTGCCTCCTCGCCGAACCGCTCGGCGCCGGCCGCGACCAGTACGGCGGGCGCCCGGTCGCCGTGCTGCCACGCCAGCAGGCCCCCGCCGGCGGCGCCGGTGACCAGCCGCCCGTCGGGCAGGAAGCACACGCCCGCGCCGGTCGAACCGTCGAGCGCGACGTCGGCCCAGGTCGCGAGCTCGATCAGCACCGCCGGGCACGCGCGCAGGCCGATCGCAGCCCACCGACCGTCCGGAGACCGGACGATATGCTCGTCGGGCGACTGGGCATCATGGCCGCGGGCGTCGGCCACGGTCCCGAGCCCCGCCGGCGGCGCACCGTGCCGCCAGCGCTGGAGCTCGCCGCGCTGCCACAGGAGCACCTCGCCATCGACGGTGACCACGAAGTCGGCGCTGGCCGCCGGTGTCGAGGAGGTTGACGCCGCGCTCGAGGGCGGCGTGGATGGTCGCGACGCTCTCCTCGTCGCTGGTGTCGCGGTAGCAGCTGGCCCCGCCCATGCAGCCGAGCGCCAGGGGGAAGACGCGCGGGCCGTGGGTGCCGAGCTGAACGCGATCGAGGTGGGTCATGCGCCGGATATCCTTTCTCACGGCCGGATGAAGCCGGGCTCGTTGAGCAAGGCCCTATCGAAGGTGGCGATCTGGTCGCATCCAGCGGCCATTGCATGCTCGCGGATGACGTAGTCCGCGAAGTCGCCCTTGCCCGACGAGAACGACGCGTGCGCGCGGGTCAACAGATCGGACGAGATGAAGGAGAGGTGGCGAGCGTGCAGGAGCTGGCCGAGGACCGCGACCACCTCTGCGCGCGGAACCTTGTAGCTGAACTCCAGGACCCACACCACCTCGCACAGCACCACGTCGGCGACGAACAGCGCCTCGCCAGCGTCGATGGCTCGCCTGACCAGCGCGGTCGCCGCGGCGGCCTGAGCCTTGTCATCCTCGACCAAGAACCGCACGAGTACGTTGGTATCCAGCGCGATCATGGCGCGCGCTTGGCCGCACTATGGCGGATTGCTGCGCCCATGTCGTCGACGCTCACGCCGCGCACTCGCGGACGAACGGCGCCCCGAAGCTCGAGAAGGTCGATCGTCTCGGCCTCCACGACGATGCTGCCGTCGGCTCGCTCGTGGAAGGCCACACGATCACCGGCCTTCAGGTGGAGGCGGTCTCGGATCGGCTTCGGCAGCGTGATCTGGCCCTTGCTGGTGACTGTGGCACTCGCCATTCCTTACCCTAGCACGCATTCCTTACTTCACAAGGCAAGGGCCCCCGAGTGGGTAGGTCGATCGATGATCGCGGTCGAGGCGCCCGGAGGGCAAGGCGACGGCGAGGACCGGAGGGGAGCGTCCTCGCCGGACGGACGACCGTGTGAGCCGGCAACGCAGCCAGCCGGGATGGATCGGCCGCGAGAACGAGCGACTTGTTCACTCGGGGGTCCCGAGGGCCCCGGACCGGCGGGCGGCGGCCAGCGCCTCGGGGGTGTCGACGTCGAGGAGGATCGCGGGATCGTCGAGCGCGACCAGGCGGACCTGGTCGGCGTGGCGCTCGATCAGCGCACGGGCGCCGACGTCGCCGCGCAGGCCGGCGATGGCGCCGAAGTGGCGGCGGGCCCACAGCACCGGGTTGCCGCGCTGGCGCTCGCAGGTCGGGACGACGATGGTCGCGTCGGTGTCGGGATCGAAGCCGGCGATGACCGCGTCGAGGTGGGCGGCGGTGACTCGGGGCATGTCGCCGAGGCAGATCAGGGCGCCGTCGACGTCGTGATCGGCGACCGCCGCGATCCCGGCCCGCAGCGACGTCGACATGCCGTCGGCGTGGTCGGGGTTGTGGACCAAGACGACGTCGAGACCGGCCAGCGCCGCGGCCACGGCGTCGGCGTCGGCGCCGGTCACGACCACCACCGGCCGGGCCCGCGAGCCGAGCGCGGCGGTGACCGCGTGGCGGATGAGCGGCGCACCGTCGAGATCGACGAGCAGCTTGCCGCCACCCAGGCGCGCGCCGCGGCCGGCGGCCAGCACCACCGCGGCGATCTGCAGGCCGCCGTCGACATCGGCACCGTCACCCGCGCGCGGCCACGGCCGGGCTGGTGGCTCGTCGAGGAGACCGCCGACGCCGAGCGCGGCGACGTCAGCGGCGGTGACCGCGACCCCGGCGCACAGCCGCTCGAGCACTGTGTCGAAGCCCGAGCGCTTGCGCGAGCGCGCGCAGCCGGGCACGCCGATCACGGTCGCGCCGCCGAGCCGACCGAGCATCAACAGATTGCCGGGATCGACCGGCATGCCGAGCCGCACGACCTCGCCGCCGAGCCGGGTCAGCGCCGCCGGGATGACGTCGCGCCGGTCCATGATCGCCGACGCGCCCAGCGCCAGCAGCGGATCGAGGCCGGCCGCGGCCAGCTCGGCCAGCGCCGCCGCCACCGCCGCCTCGTCGTGCGAGACCCGCAGCTCGCGCACCAGCTCGCCGCCGCAGCCGGCCAGGCGCTCGCGCTGGGCCGCGGCCGCGCGATCGAGCAAGCGGGCCGGCGTGCCGGCGACGACGGTGAGGACCAGGCCGGCGCGGCGCGGACGCCAGGGCGCCACCGCGATCGCCCGCGGCGCCGCCGCCACCGCCGCCGCCACCGCCGCCGCTGGCACCGCGAACGGGATGATCTTCACGGTCGCGACCATCTCGCCGGCCGGCACCGGCGCGTCGACGGCCACGGTCGCCACCGTCACCGCCTCCTCGAGCGCGTTCAACCGGTCGAGCGCCGCGCGGTCGAGGCGGACGAGGCCGGCGACCTCGGCGAACAGGTTGGCTCGCCCGGTGTGGGCCCGCTCGACCCGCACACCCACCCCGGCGACCGCCACCGCCACCGCCGCCGCCGCCTCGTCCTCGCCGACGTCGCCGGGCTCGAGCCGGGCGACGATCACCTGCGCCTGACCGGCCGCGGCGAGGTCGCAGGCGTCGACGTCGGTCAGCAGCCGGCCCTTCTTCAGCACCCGCTCGCCGGCGCGCAGGGTGTGAACCAGCACCGCGCCCGCGCAGGTCGCGACGTCGACCGGGCCGAACTTCATGCGTCCCTGGCGCCCCTCGCGCCTTCGGCCACCGCCTCGCCGCCGCGCAGCACCGCGATGATCTCGGCCAGCACCGCCACCGCGATCTCGGCCGGGGTCCGGGCCCCGAGCCGCAGCCCGACCGGACCGCGCAACCGGGCCAGCGCGTCGACGCCGACCGCGGCCGCCGCCAGCCGCTCGCGCCGCGAAGCGTGGGTCTTCTTCGAGCCCAGGCAGCCGACGTAGAACGCCGGCGAGGCCAGCGCCGCGATCAGCGCCGGATCGTCGAGCTTGGGATCGTGGGTCAGCGTGACCACCGCGGTGCGTGCGTCGGGGATGAGCTCGGTGATCGCGACGTCGGGCCAGGTCACGACCAGCGCGTGGCCGGGGAAGCGGTCGGCGGTGGCGAACGCCCGCCGAGGATCGACGATCGTCACCGCGAAGCCCGCCAACGCCGCCATCGCCGCCAGCGGCGCCGCGATGTGGACCGCGCCGACCAGGACGAGCCGCAGCGGCGGGTTGTGCGGCTCGACCAGGACGTCGATCCCGTCGACGCCGACCACCGCGGCCAGATCGGTACGCAGCGCCGTCGCGACCGCCTCGGCCAGCGTCGGCGGCGCGCCAGCCAAGGTCACCACCTGCTGATCGCGACCGTCGAGCCACGTACACAACGCCACCGCGTTGCCGCCGGCGCGCGCCGCCCGCAAGGCGGCAAGGGTCGCGGCGTTCACGCCACCGCCTCGACGAAGATCTCGATCGAGCCGCCGCAGGCCAGCCCGACCTCCCAGGCGGTCTCGTCGCTGACCCCGAAGGTCAGCCGGCGCGGCGGCCCGCCGTACATGACGTCGAGCGCCTCGGTGATCACCGCGCCCTCGATGCAGCCGCCCGAGACCGAGCCGACGAACTCGCCGCGCTGGTTGACCGCGAGCTTGCTGCCGGCCGGCCGCGGCGAGCTGCCCCAGGTCCGCACCACCGTCGCCAGCCCGACCGCCAGCCCGTCGTCGCGCCAGGCCGCCGCCCGCGCCAGCACCGCATCGAGATCGTGGCCGGTCGACATCAGCCCAGCCTACCGCGGCGCGGGCCACCCGGGGTCAGGTCGTCTGCGCGAACCCGCCGCCGCTGCAACAGCGATAGGTCTGCGAACCAGCGCCGTTGTTGTGCTGGCCGCTCCACGCCCACGACTGGGTGATGCAGCCGTTGCCACCGACGATGATGCGGAGGTGGCCGCTGCTGTTGGCGTGGTCGGTGTTGGAGACCCACTCCCAGCCCTGGTTGCACATGCCGACCATGCCGGGCAGGTCGGTGCCGATCCACCACTGATCGAGCGTGCACACCGCCCGCCCGGCCGCGGCGCAGGTCCGGGTCGCCTCGTAGTAGGACGCGGACGAATGCTCAGTCGTCTCGATGCAGAACGCGCTCTGGGTCCCGCTCAGCCCGCCGAGCGCCATCCCGCCGGGACAGCCCGTCGGCATGCTGGTGGCCTTCATCGCGGTCAGCAGCGCGATGATCTGATCCTGC
>JAYVSF010000568.1:0-2950 GCA_043775605.1 Myxococcales bacterium | reverse complement strand
GGGCAGCGCCGCGCCCCGGGCCTGGGCCACGGCCGCGATCACCAGCCGGCTCCGCGCGCGGGTCGCGCGCAGGGTCTGGCCGTCGCGGCGCCAGGCCTGATCGCCTCCGCCGACCATCGCCGCCGGGGCTGCGGCGACCGCGCCACCCGGGCCGACGCCGCCGACCGCCACGCACCGCCACGGCGCGCGCACCTCTGCCGCGGCCTCCAGCGCCGCCACCAGCGCCTGGCCCACTGCCGTCCCGGCGTGCCCCGGGGGCCGCTCCGACGACGACCCGCAGCCGGCCGCCCAGGCCAGCGCGACGCCGACGACGGCGGCCCAACGGTGGCGGCCGGTCACGGATCGGCCTCGACCGCACCCCCGGCCTTGCGCCACAGCTCGCGGATCCGCGGCGAGTACCCGTACGCCGGCATCGTCGCCGTGGGCCGCCGCTCGACCGCCCGGTGGAACGTCGCCCGCGCCGAGTCGTCGTCGCCCAGCGCGACGTAGGCCGCGCCCAGCAGCATGCCGATCTCGACCGCGCGGTCGGTGGCCAGGAAGTCGAGGTCGAGCCCGATCAGCCCGCGCCGGACCACGGTGGCGTCGCCGGTCCGCCAGGCCGCCTGCGCCAGCGGCAGCGCCCGGGCCGCGGCGGTCTCGGTCGCCTTGCGCTTCTCGGTCCGGGCCCGCGACTCGGCATCGACCGGCGGCAGCGCCGACTCGCGGACCTTGACGTGGCGGATCGGGATCACGATGGTCTCGCGCGGCGCGAGGACGTCGCGATCGAGGAAGTTGTAGCGCCGCAGCAGTGCCGCGTTCTGGTTGTCGCCGAAGTAGGCCAGGGCGATGCTGTCGAGGGTCTCGGCCCCGGCCGCGGTGTGGACCACGTGGAACGGCACGGTCAGGACGGTGCCGGCCGCCAGCCCGTCGTCGACCGCCAGGCCGTTGAACTCGGCGAGGAAGCCGGCCCGACGCTTGTCGCCGAGGTAGGCCTGGGCCAGGCCCTCGAACGTGTCGCCGACCGCGGCCGTGACGGCGCGGGTCACCGGCACCCGCAGCAGCTCGCCCGGGCGCAGCGCGCGCGGGTGGTCGAGATGGTTGGCCACCATGATGAAGATCTCGTGCCGACGATCGCCGTAGTACTCGGCGGCCAGCAGCTCGAGCGTGTCGCCGGCCGCGACCTTGTGGACGACGTAGTCGCGATCGGCCGCGGCCCGACCCGCGCCGCCGACCAGCAGCAGCGCGGCGAGCACGAGCGCGAACCCCAGCCGCACGCGGGCCGCTCGCGGGCTCACGGGCTGGCTCCGATCGGGCGCTGGCGTCCGGGCAGCAGCGTCCCGCGGGCCTCGAAGTCGATCGTCAGGCTGCGCGGTTCGTCCGGTGGACCGGACACCACGTCGAGGGTCTCCTCGATCGGCTGGTACCACGGGTGGACCAAGCGGACGACGTGGCGGCCCTCGGTCAAGCGGACCGCCTGCGGTAGCGGCGTCGGGCCGAGCGCGCGCCCGTCGACGATGACCTCGGCCCACGGGTACGCGCTGATCCGGACCTGGCCGTGGCCCACCGCCGGCGCCGCCAGCCTCGTCGGCGCGGCCTCGCCCAGCGGCGCGACGTGGATCAGCCCGAGCATCAAGGTCAGGATCCCGAGCGCGACCGCGTGCACGGTCACCGCCCGCCGGGTCACCAGCCGGGTCGCCAGGTTGGGCTGGCCGGCCGCCATCCCCGAGCCGGCGAGCGGGCCGACGTACTCGTCGGCCTCGAGCTGGGTGATCACCCCCTGGTTGCGCAGGAACACGATCAACCGCGCGTGATAGTTGATGTCGACGTGGCGGGCCAGGAACCGCTCGAGCGCCATCACCAGGTGCTGGGCCGAGCGCCAGCGATCGCGCGGCTGCTTCTCGAGGCAGCGGTCGATGATCCGCTCGAGCTCGCGCGGCACGTCGGGGTTCAGTCGGCGGACCCGGGCGTGGCGCTCGAGCCGGATCTTGTGCATCACCGACCGCTCCTCGTCTTCGACGAACGGCTTGCCACCGGTGACCAGCTGGTAGAGGACGATGCCGAGCGAGAACAGGTCGGAGCGAGCGTCGAGCTTGTCGCCGAGGATCTGCTCGGGCGACATGTACGCCGGGGTGCCGATGCCGGTGCCGACCTCGGTCAGATCCTCGTTGCTGTGATCGCGGGCGATGCCGAAGTCCATCAGCTTGACGCCGCCCTGGCGCGCCATCATCACGTTGCCGGGCTTGATGTCGCGGTGGATGATGCCGCGGAAGTGGACGTAGTCGAGCGCGCGCGCGACCTGCAGCGCGACGATCGCGGCGACGTCGAACGGCAGCCGGCCGCAGCGCTCGAGCAGATCGAACAGGTCGATGCCGGCGACGTACTCCATCACGATGAACAGTGCGCCGTGCTCGCGATGGAAGTCGTAGACGCTGACGATGTTCTCGTGCTGCAGGTTGGCGAGGCTGCGGGCCTCGCGCTCGAAGCGGGTGGCGACGTGCTCCTCGCTGGCCGCCGCGGTCTTGAGCGCCTTGATCGCGACGGTGCGGCCCAGCGGGTCCTGGACCGCCCGGTACACCACCGCCATGCCGCCGGAGGCGACCTCCTCGACGATGCGGCAGTTGCCGATCCGCTCGAGCATGGCGCGCAACGTACCCCGAATCGTCGAGATCTCTCGATCCGGCAATCGACAAAACTACCTGTGGGATCAGTCGGTTACCGCATCGCGTCGGAAGCGACCGAAAAATGCGCGATCCAAGTTGACCCGCCCGTAGCCGTTCTGTATAAGCAGCATCCCTCGACGACGACACCGTCGGCGCCGAGGCGGTTCGGTCTCTGAAAACTGAATAGCGGATGGAAGCGTTGAGTTTTCGCAGTCAGCACCGGGCAACCGGGCTGGCGGCAAACGAGAGGACGGCCGCAAGGTCGACCTCTCGCGTAACAAGTACAGAATCCTGATTCATGGACCCGGGGC
>JAYVSF010000567.1:0-3616 GCA_043775605.1 Myxococcales bacterium | reverse complement strand
GCCGTCCCAGCGCAGCGGCCGCCGGCGGCCGCGGGTGCGGACCGTCGCCCAGGTCTCGACCGACAGCCCCGCGCGCGCGAACTGCTCGAGGCTCTGGCCGAGGACCAGCCGGCGGGTCTGGCCCATGCAGTCGGGCAGCCGGGCGGCGCTGTAGGCGAAGGCGGCGAGGTCGGGCTCGGGGGCCTGGGCGCCAGGGTGGAGGCTCGAGTCGGACGAGGTGTGGGCCTCCTCGAACGAGCGGACCCGGACGTCGCCGGACGACCGCAGGAGGCTGTAGTAGGTCCGGATGTAGAGGTCGATCTCGTTGGACGTCGTCCGCGGCGGCTGCCGATCCACGGGCGACGTATACCCCGGTCTCAGCCTGGGCGCGCCCAGGCTGTTGATCGATCGGTCGGCCCCCGCAGGAAGCCGGGGCCGACCTCGACCGAGCAACCCGGTCCCGGCCTCCGGCCTGGACCCGGCCCGCCCCGCTGTTTTTCGCCGGCGATCGGTGCTATCTGTTCCCGCCCCGCGGGTCCTGCGGGCGTCTTTCGACTCGTTTGCCGAGGCATTTGTGACCAAAGAAGAGCTGGTTCATCTCGAAGGTGAGGTCATCCTCATCGCCAAGGGCGGGAACTTCCGCGTCAAGCTGGAGAACGGGCACGAGGTGCTCGCCAAGCTGGCCGGCAAGGTGCGCCGCCACCGTATCCGCGTCGTGCTGGGCGATCGGGTGACCGTGGCGGTGTCGGTCTACGATCCGTCCCGCGGGTTCATCGTCTACCGCCAGCGTTAGCGAGCCAGCGCCAGGCGTTCGATCGTCGCCTGGTCGCCGGCCCGACGGCGCGATACGCTCCCTGGGATGGCCCAGGCTCCGATCTACGCCGGCTTCGATCTCGGCACCAGTAACTCAGCGGCCGCGATCTTCGACGGCGATCGACCGCAGGTGGTGCGCAACGCCGCCGGCGCGACCGTGACCCCGAGCGTGGTCCGGATCGATCGGGCCGGGCGGATCACGGTCGGGGCCCGGGCCCGCCGCTTCCTCGAGCAGGATCCCGAGAACACCGCCAGCGAGTTCAAGCGGCTGATGGGCACCGCCGCGGCGATCAGCTTCCCCGGCGCCGGCCTCAGCCGCAGCCCCGAGCAGCTGTCGGCCGAGCTCTTGAAGGCGCTGCGGGCCGACGTCGCCGATCAGACCGGTGTGACGATCGAGCGCGCGGTGGTCTCGGTGCCGGCGCTGTTCGAGCTGCCGCAGAGCGCGGCGACCAGCGAGGCCGCGCGCCTGGCCGGGTTCGACCGGGTCGAGTTGCTGCAGGAGCCGATCGCGTCGGCGCTGGCCGCGGGCTGGCGGGCCGACGACGATGGCGGCGGGCTGTGGCTGGTCTACGATCTCGGCGGCGGGACCTTCGACTGTTCGCTGCTCGAGACCCGCGACGGCCTGCTGCGGGTGGTCGCCCACGACGGCGACAACTTCCTCGGCGGGCGCGACTTCGACTGGGCCCTGACCGAGCACCTGGCCGGCCAGCTCGCGGCCGCCGGCGGACCGCGGCTCGAGCGGCGCGATCCCGCCCACGCCGCGGCGCTGCGGATGCTGCGGGTCGCGGCCGAGGACGCCAAGATCGAGCTGTCGCGTGCGCCGGTGGCCCAGGTCGCGCTGGCCCAGCCGCTGATCGTCGACGGCGTCGAGGTCGAGGTCGACCTCTCGATCGATCGCGCGACCCTCGAGCGGATCACGGCGCCGCTGGTCGAGCGCTCGCTCGCGGTGTGCGCGCGGCTGCTGGCCGGACACGGGCTGACGCCGGGCCAGCTGGCGCGGGTGGTGCTGGTCGGCGGACCGACGGTGATGCCGGCGGTGCGGAGCGCGGTCGCCAGCCGGCTGCAGGCGCCGCTGGCCGAGGGCGTCGATCCGATGACGCTGGTGGCCCAGGGCGCGGCGATCTACGCCGCCACCGCCGGGCTCGACGGTCGGGCGCCGGTCGCGCGGACCGGGGTCGGGACCAAGGTCTGGCTGCAGTTCCCGCCGGTGTCGGCCGATCTGACGCCGCACGTGGTCGGGCGCTTCGTCGGTGGCGCGCCGCCGGCGACGATCCGGCTCGCGCGCGCCGACGGTTGCTGGCACGGCGTCGACGCGGCGGTCGGCGCCGACGGCGGCTTCGTGACCTCGGTGACGCTGGTGCCGCGGGCGACGTCGATGTTCACGATCCACGCGGCCACCACCGCCGGCCTGCCGGTCGCGGTCGATCCGTCGACGTTCTCGATCGTCCAGGGCCTGACCATCGCCGACCCGCCGCTGTCGCGGACCCTCGGGGTCGCGCTGGCCAGCGATCACGTCCAGGTCTACGTCGAGCGCGGCGCGCCGCTGCCGACCCGCCGGACCTTCACCCACACCACGATCGAGACCGTGGCCCAGGGCTCGACCGAGAGCGTGCTGCGCATCCCGATCGTGCAGGGCGAGCTCGAGCAGGCCCACCTGTGCCGGCTGGTCGGCACCCTCGACCTGCGCGGCGACGCGGTCCGGGCCACGATCCCGGCCGGCAGCAAGGTCGAGGTGACGATCGAGCTCGATCGCGCGGGCTGCCTGACCGCGCGGGCGCTGGTGCCGTGCATCGATCAGCTATTCGAGCAGGTCGCGCACCTGCTGGTGCCCGACGCCGCGCCGGCCGCGCTCGACGCCGCGCTGACCGATCAGCGCCGCCACCTGACCCAGCTCCGCACCGAGGCGTTCCGGCACGGCCTCCACCAGCTGATCGATCGCCTGGGCAAGCTCGAGGAGCTGCACGCCGCCGCCGAGCGCGACATCGACGCGGCCCACGGCGGCGACGCCGACGCGGCCCAGCGCGCGCGCCGCACGCAGCTCGAGATCGACGGCGTGCTGGCCGAGGCCGACCTGACCCGCAAGTGGCCCGAGCTCGAGGACGAGGCCCGGCGGGCGGCGATCGGCGCGGCGGCCGCGGTCGCCAGCTTCGGCACCGAGCCCGAGCGCCGGCTGCTCGACGAGGTGGTGGCGGCGATCGCCAAGGCCCGGGCCGACCGCGACGCGCCCGAGCTCGGCCGGCAGGTCCGGCTGGTGCGGCGCCTGGCCACCGCCGCGTTCCATCGCAACCCCGAGGCGTGGGAGGCGTACCTCGACGACGCCGCGTCGGAGCTCGACAGCGCCAGCGATCTGCCGCGCGCCCGCCGCCTGGTCGACGACGGCCGGGCCGCGGTCACCGCCGGCGACACCGAGAAGCTGCGCGGCATCGTCCGCCAGCTCTGGGGCCTGTTGCCGGTCGACGCCCAGGCCCGGCGCAAGAGCTTCGACTCGGGCGTGCGATGACCAACGGCGGCGGTGGCCTCGCGGCCAATCCGTTCTTCGTCCTCGAGCTGCCGGTCACCGCCGGGCCGCGCGAGGTGGAGCGCGAGGCCGCGCGCCTGCTCGGCATGCTCGAGCTCGACCTCGCTGCGGCCGCGACCTACGCGACGCCGCTGGGGCCACGCCCCCGACGGGCCGAAGACGTCCGCGCGGCGGCCGCCGCCCTGCGTGATCCGCGCCGCCGACTGCTGGCTGAGCTGTGGGCCAGCGCCGGTTCGGGTTCGGGTTCGGGTTCGGGTTCGGGTTCGGGTTCGGGTTCGGGTTCGGGTTCGGGTTCGGGTTCGGGTT
>JAYVSF010000566.1:0-2401 GCA_043775605.1 Myxococcales bacterium | reverse complement strand
AGGGCCGGGGCCAACGCCACCAGGGCGTCGGGCGACGCCGTGGCGGCGACGAGCGCATCCCACCGGCGGCGGACGGCGGCGAAGTGCTCGCCGGCCAGCGGCCGCAGATCGAGCGGCTCGCCGTCGAGATCGTCGAGGGCGCCGAGCGCGGCCCAGCCCGCCGGTGGCACCCACGCCCCGGCCGAGCTGCGACGCAGGCGACCATCGACCAGGGCACCGTCCACGGCCACTGCGGCCACACGCCAGCGGTGCACCGCTCCCGTACGGCGATCGGTCACGGCCAGCGGGCCTTCGGCGGTGCGCCGGATGCCGTCGTCGTGCCACGCGGGTGCCTCGACGACGTCCCACGCCGGGGCCACGTCGGGCAACGACCGGCCACTGGCCAGGGTCACCATGGCCGCCGCCGCCACCTGCGCCGGCGACCCGGCCAGTGCGGCCACGTGACGCTTCCACACCTGACCCCCGGTGCCCTGTCCGGCGTCGTTCGACGATGCGGTGTCGAGCACGCGGAGGAACTCGGCGACGGGCGGTTCGGTGCCGAGCTGGGCCAGACGGTCCATGCAGTGCGCGGCGTGGCGCATGACCTGCAGCGTCTCGATGCCGGCCAGGTCCCAGAAGAACCAGCCGCAGCTCGTGTACATGGCCATCGCCTCACGCTGCGACTCGAGCAGCGTGAGGGCGACCACGGGGTTGGCGCCGGGCACGAGATGGCGGTCGCAGAAGTCCTGGCGCTGCGCCGGGTCGAGCACGACGCGCACGTAGTCGTCGCGCGCCGCCCACGGGTCGAGCAGCACGGCAGCGCCGCGGGTCTCGAAGATGCGGGCGGCGTGGTCGCGCAGCAGATCGAGCGCCTGCCGCAACGGTGCCCGCCAGCGCTGGTTGGCGTCGGGCAGCCCGCCGGTGGAGCAGCCGCAGTCGCCTTTCCACCGACCGACGCCGTGGGCACAGCTCCACGCGCTCTCGTGCACCGCCGCGGGGGTGGTGGGCGGGTGCTCGCGCAGCCAGGCGGCCAGCGCGCCCGAGGCCACGCCATGGGCCGGCGCCGCCACCGTGAACGCGTAGGCGATGGCCCGCTCGGTGAACTTGTGGTGGTGGCCGAACGTCTCTCCGTCGGTGGCCACCACGACCACACCGTCATCGGCCCCCGACCCGGCCCGCTGCACCAGGGTGTCGCCCGAGCGCAGCGCCGCGCCGAACGCGACGTCGTGGCTCAACGGTCCGTCGTAGAACACGATTGCCATCGAACCCTTGCCGTCCGGATGATCCCAACGGTGCACGACACCAGGTTCGGGGCGGGTGACGGCCTGGTAGGGCGACAGGATCGTGTACTGCACGCCCTCTTCGACGCAGATGGCGAGCACGTCGTCGTTCACGGCCGTCTCGGGCAACCAGATGCCTTCGGGTTCGCGCCCGAAGCGGTGGCGGAAGGCGGCCTGACCCCAACGGATCTCGGTGCGCACGTCGCGCGGATCGGCCAGCGGCAGGATCACGTGGTGGTAGGGCTGGGCGATGGCCCCGCCACCGACGCGGTCACCGGCGACCATGCGCTGCAGCGTGGCCGGCGCGTGGCGGGCGAGCCACGTGTCGAGCGTCGGCCCCACGTTGAACGAGATGAGCTCGTAGTTGTTGACGATGTCGACGACGCGGCCTTCGTGGTCCATGAGGCGTGCGGCCCCGTTGGGCCGGTAGCACTCGGCGTCGATGCGCTCGTTCCAGTCGTGCGACGGGGCCGCCGACGGCTCCACCGGCATGGCCTCGGTCCAGGGGTCGTGGCGGGGCGGTTGGTAGAAGTGACCGTGCACCACGACTCGGGGAGACATCGGATGCACCTTAGGAGCCGCGTTCACCCTTTCGCTCGGTCACCACCACCACCGGACCGTTCCGGACATGAACGAGACAGATGCGGGCCCCGAGGTGCGGGCGTGTCCGGGTCTGACGATCACTGCACGTTCTCGGACACGTTGAAGCCAAATGTGGCTCGGACGTGTCCGGGAAGGGGTGAACGGCTTCCGAACCGGCATGGCTCGTGCACACGAAGGGGACATGCACCTCGACCGCTCTGTCCTCGGGTGGGCCCGATCCCATCACCAGCTCGTCACCCGCTCGGCCTGGACCGATGCCGGCGGCGCGTCGCGCACCTTCGACCGGGCCATCGAACGCGGCCTCCTCGTGCGGGTCGAGCGCAACGTCGCCGCCCTGGCCGGCGCCAAGATCACGCCGGTCGTCCGCATCGCCGCCGTGCTCCTGTCGCTCGACCGTCCAGCGATCGGCTCCCACCGCAGCGCGACCCACGTCTGGGGTGGGCCGCTCAGCGGCATCGATCCCGTGGACGTCCTGGTCGCCGGCCGGAGCCCGGCCACGCGTCGGACCGGGATCCTGGCGCATCGGCCGATCGACCGTC
>JAYVSF010000565.1:0-3216 GCA_043775605.1 Myxococcales bacterium | reverse complement strand
GGTCGCGCGCCAGCGCCGAGTCGAGGAAGACCAGGCAGAACCCGGTGTAGCAGCCGGCGATGAACACGAAGATCATCGCGTGATCGAGCCGCTTCATCGTCAGGTAGGCCCGCGGGTTCCAGACGACGCGGTGGTAGAGCGCGCTGATGCCGAACAGCGCGAACAGCGTGATCGCGTAGATCGCACAGCCGACCTGGGCGCGCGGCCCGGCCCGGCCGACGGCCGCCAGGCACAGCGCCGGGCCCGCGATCAGCGCCGCCAGCGCCGCCCACAGGTGCAGCACGCCGCGCAGCCGCGGCCGGGCGGCGACGGACGACGTGACGGGAGCCTGCACCCGCCTAGCCTACCCACGGCGCTGGCCTACCCGCAACCGCTGGCCCGAAACGCACCGAAGGCGCCCGCCCCCGAGATGGGGTGCCGGACGCCCTCGTATCGTCACCAACGTAACGGGTGGCTATTCCTCGTCGCCACCGGCGTCGCTGCGATCCTTCTTGCCCTTCTTCTGCTTGCCGAGCTTGCCCAGCAGCAGGTCGCCGAGCTTGGCGCCACCAGCGTTGGCGCCGGCGTAGCCCTGCGCCTCGGACATCTCCTTGGCGCGGTTGGCGGACTTGATCGACAGGGCGATCTTGCGCTCGGCGGCGTCGGTCGAGAGGATCTGGACCTTCACCTCCTGGCCGGGGTTGAGCACGGTGCGCGGGTCGTCGACGTGCTCCTCGGAGATCTCCGAGACGTGGACCAACCCCTCGATGCCGCGCTCGAGCTCGACGAAGGCGCCGAAGTCGAGGACCTTGAGCACCTTGCCGTCGACGACCTTGCCGATCGGGAACTCCACCGGGATGCGATCCCACGGGTCCGCGACCAGCTGCTTGATGCCGAGCGAGATCTTGGGCTTCTCGCCGTCGGAGGTGTCGATGTTGAGGAGCACGGCCTCGACGTCGTCGCCCTTCTGGAAGAGCTCCGACGGGTGCTTGACCCGCTGGGTCCACGACATGTCGCTGATGTGGACCAGGCCGTCGATGCCCTCCTCGATCTCGACGAAGATACCGAAGTCCGCGATGTTGCGGACCTTGCCCTTGACCACGGTCCCGGGCGGGTACTTCTCGGTGAGCTGCTCGTACGGGTTGGGCTCGAGCTGCTTCATGCCGAGCGAGATACGGTTCTGCTTAACGTCGACGTCGAGGACGACCGCCTCGACCGCGTCACCGACCGCCACGACCTTGCTCGGGTGCTTGACCCGGCGGGTCCACGACATCTCGCTGATGTGGACCAGGCCCTCGATGCCCTCCTCGAGCTCGATGAACGCGCCGTAGTCCTTGAGCGAGACCACCTTGCCGCGCACCACGGTGCCGGGAATGTACTTCTCGGCGGCGCGGCTCCACGGATCCTCGGTGATCTGCTTGAGGCCGAGGCTGACGCGCTCGGTGTCGGCGTTGAACTTCAACACCTTCACGCGGACGTGGTCGCCGACCTGGAACATCTCGGACGGGTGGTTGACCCGGCCCCAGCTCATGTCGGTGATGTGCAGCAGGCCGTCGATGCCGCCGAGGTCGATGAAGGCGCCGTACTCGGTGAGGTTCTTGACGATACCTTCGACGACCTGGCCCTCCTTCAAGCGCTCGAGCGTCGACTCCTTCAACGCGGCGCGCTCCTTCTCGAGCAGCACGCGGCGCGACAACACGATGTTGCCGCGCTTCTTGTTGAACTTGATGACCTTGAACTTGAAGCCCTGACCGAGGAACGCGTCGAGGTTGCGCACCGGCCGGAGGTCGACCTGCGATCCTGGCAGGAACGCCTTGACCCCGCCGCGGATGGTGACCGAGAGGCCGCCCTTCACGCGGGCGCTGATCGTGCCCTCGATGAGCTCGTCGCGCTCGCACGCGGCGGAGATCTCGTCCCAGACCTTGAACCGGTCGGCCTTCTCCTTGGAGAGGACGCACATCCCGGCGTCGTTCTCGCGGGACTCCAGCAGGACGTCGACGACGTCACCGGCCTGGACCGAGATCTGGCCGTCGGCACCGCGGAACTCCTCCAGGGGCACCTGGCCCTCGGACTTGTAGCCGATGTCGACGATCGCGTAGTCCTTACCAACCGAAATCACGGTCCCCCGCAGGATCTCACCTTCCTTGGTGTTGTCCTGCTGGAGGCTTTCTGCGAAGAGGGCGGCGAAGTCGTCCTCATCGGCATGGGTTGCGGCATCGATTTGCAAAACGGGCTCCTGGAGATGGATTTGCACGGGCCCCACGAGGGGACCCGATGCAGGCGGGAAGAGGTACTAGCGCCCCCCTCGGTTGTCAACACCTAGCGCCGGGCGTCCCCCGGCCAGCAGCGCGAGGGGGCCGCCGCCCCCCACTCCCGGAGCCGAACCGCCGCCGTCGCAGCCCCCGAGTAGGCTGCGGCCATGATGATGACCCTCGCCGCGGTCCTGGTGCTCGTGGTCGGGGCCGGGTGCGACACCCACAAGCCACTGCCGAAGCTCGAGGTCACGCCGATGTGGATGGCGGTGCCCGGGCGGCCCCATTGCAACCAGCACCGGCTGCGCCTCGACGTCGCGACCGTGTCGTTCACCATGGTGAGCGCGCGCGGGGCGACCGCCAAAGCTGACGAGCGCGGCCACGCGACGCTCGAGCTGAGTCGCGCCCAGGTCGCGAGCCACGACCGGCTGCGGGTCTCGATCCCGGGCGGCAAGGCCGAGTTCGTCGTGCCGGAGCGGCCGCGCGACGCCCAGCCGATCGAGCTCGGGATCGACCCCGAGCCGGCGGCCGGCGCGATGGTGGCCTGGCGGGGCGCGGCGACCGGAGCGGTCCTCGGCGGCCGGCTGGCGGTGGTCGGGGTGATCGACGGCGACACGCTGCGCTTTCGGTTCGTCGGCTGCGATCTGAAGGGCGGCATCATGACCGGCGGATCGGTGGTCGCGGTCCGCTTCGCCTCGCCCTACGAGCTGGCGCTGCCCGACGCGATCGACGTGCGGGTGCCGCTCGCGGCCCGGGTGGCGGCGACGACCGCGCCCACCGCCGACCCGCTCACGTTCACGGTCGACAACGCCGACGACGTCCGCGGCCAGGTCACACTCACCGGCACGCTCGACGTCGCGGCGGCGCAGGCCGCGCTCGCCCCGCCCGCGGTCGCCCGGCCCGCGCCCTGATCCGCGCTACTCGAGGCGATCGCGGACGAACATCTCGATCTGCGCCACGACCTCGTCGGCGTCGAGGGTCGAGC
>JAYVSF010000564.1:0-2532 GCA_043775605.1 Myxococcales bacterium | reverse complement strand
CGCTCGCGCCCGACTGGGTCTGCGAGCTGCTGTCACGGTCGACCGCTGCCACCGATCGCGCCGACAAGCTGCCGATCTACCGCCGGGCCGGGGTTGGCCGCGCCTGGCTGCTCGACGCGCGCGGGCGAACCCTCGAGGTGCTAGGTGCGACCCCGAGCGGCTGGCTGATCGTCGCCGTGTACCGCGGCGATGTTCAGGTCCGCGCCGAACCGTTCGACGCGATCGAACTCGATCTCGCGGTGGTCTGGGCCGCGCTCGCACCGCGTCCGCGCGGGGCCCGGGCATCGGACGACGCCGCCGCGTACGAGGGCGAGCCCAGCGCGGCGCCCTGACTCATCCTCGCCGTCACCGCCGCCCGAGCATGCGCTCCCTGGCACCGCCGCGGCGGCCGGCGGTCAGGGCACGGCGATGATCGAGATCTGCGTCGGGTCGGTCCCCTCGCAGCCCTCCGAGCCGGGCCGCTGACTGAAGAGGATCACGGCGTGAGCGTCGGGCGGCAGCCAGGCGCCTTCGAGGCTCATCAGGATCCGCGCGCTGGCCAGGACGTCATTGCCGCGCCGCGCGCGCGATGGTGTGTGGACGTCGCAGTCGGCACTCCTCTGCGTCGTCGATGAGTGAGCTTCTCGCGCAGGTCGCGGCGGACGATCACCTCGGCCGGAAACAGGTCGATCACCTCGGTGACCTCGTGGTCGATGCCCGTGCGCTCGTTGCCGCACTGCGGGCAGGCACGCTGGTCGGCCGGTGCGTCGACGACCGCGTCGTACGCATGCGGGTTTGCCCCATCTCCAGATCGCGGTCGCCGATCTAGGCTTCGCCGGCCTGCGCCAGCGCGAGGCGGATCAGCGAAGGCGACAGCCAGATGCCGGCCTTCACGAGCTCGTCGAAGACCGGGGCGATCTGATCGACGACTCCTCTGCGCTTGGCCTCGATGAGAATACCCACCGTGCCTCGCGACGTGACGCCGAGGCGCTTCGCGGCGATACGAGCCTTGCGGTCGTCGAGGAGCACGAGATCGGCACCGTGATGAGCCGCGTGGGCAAGCGCGGCGCTCTCGCCGGGATCGAGCTCTTCGCGGAGCGCCAGGAAGAGCGCGTCCCGCGGATCGGACTCGACCACGTCGACCCACGACGCGGCTGCCAGCTCGCCGCTGCCGGGAAGCTGGTCGCCGGCGACGACCACTTCGTGGAAGACCAGCCGCGGAACGATGACGCGACCGTAGAGTGACTGCAGCAGGTCCAGTCGACCGACCGCGCTGAGGTAGATGATCGGGCCCGCGTCGGCAACGACGATCACGCGATCTGATCCAGCTCTTCCTTCAACTCACCGGGATCGTAGTCGAAGGGCGTGATCGCGTACTTGCCCATCAGGCGAACGAAACGCGCCACGGGCATCTCGGCCAGCTCGGCGGCCTTGCCGTAGCCCAGCCGGCGCTGGCGCACCTGCTCGAGGAGCCAGAGCGCGCGCATCTCGTCCGCGATCTCTGCCGGATCCCACGGGTGATGGTGAAACGCCTCCTCCGGGAGGTCGACCTGTACCGATCGCACGGCCGCCGGAGGTTTGGACATCCTCACTTGATACCGTGAGCCCAGCGCGCCGACAAGCGCATCCCGCCGGGGCGGCGCCAAGCCTGGGCGCTCGGCGGACCGGGACCGGTGCCGTCCACGCCGCGCTGCGGCCCGCCGTCACCGCCCTCGTGCCCGGCGGTCCCGCAGGCGGGCGCGGGGTCACTGGTAGGTGGCGCGCAGGTTCATCATGTAGCCGGCGAGGGTCTCCGAGATGCGGACGCCCGAGGTCGAGTACGTGGTGGACGAGGTGCAGCTGCCCAGCCAGCACTGATTCCAGGTGGCGTTGCCGATGATGTACGGGCCGTTGGCGCCCGGGCTGCGTCGGGCTTGGCCGCGGCGTGGTGGCCGTGCAGGTCCCAGCCGGTCGACAGCCCGGCCTGCAGCTCGAACGTCGAGACCACGCCGGCGACCCGGCCGGCGGTGAGGCCCTGGCGCAGGTCGACCCGCAGGTCCCAGCGTCCGAACAGGTGGCGGCTGACGCCCGGGCCCCAGTGGAAGGCGTCGTCGGTGTCGTCGCCGATGAACGGCGAGCTGGTCAGCAGGGTCTCGCCGCCGACGCCGACCACCAGATGCGGCGTCCACGCCGAGCTCGACTTGAGCCGGGCCAGGAGCTGGATCCGCCAGCCCGGCACTGACGTCAGGTACGACGAGCGGCCGCCATGCTCCGACGAGCCGGTCGACCCGAGCGCGAGCTTGGTCTCGACCTCGAGGCCGAGCTGCGGGTCGAGGCTGGAGCTGGGGGCGAGATCGGGCAGCGCGATGAAGCCGGCGCGGGCGCCGAGCCTGCAGTTGACCTCGGTCTTCATCTCGGTGCCGCTGTACTCGTAGATGGTCTTGCGCCAGTCGGCCTCGAGCCCGAGGATGATCTGGTCGGGGTGCTCGTCGACCGAGGCCCCGAGCCAGCGGCCGCCGGTGGCCTTGGCCAGGTCGGTGGTGCTGGCCGGCAGGGTCAGCTCGAACGTCAGGG
>JAYVSF010000563.1:0-3635 GCA_043775605.1 Myxococcales bacterium | reverse complement strand
CGGCACACCGACCGCCGGCGTCCCGGTCGGCCCGCGCCGCGACGAGGCAGCCGCCCCGCTGGCGTCGGGCGCGATCGTGGTCTCGTCGTGCATCGTCTCGCCGGTCCGCACCCCGAGCTGCAGCGCCTCGACCAGGCGGGTCGCGGTCAGGAAGCGATCGTCGGGCGCCTTGGCCAGCAGCTTCATCACCACCGCCTGCAGCCACGGCGGGGCGTCGGCCCGGCGCTCGGCCAAGGGCATCGGCGCGTGGCTGACGTGGCGCGACAGCACCTCGAACACCTTGCCGCCGACGAACGGCGGCGCCCCGGTCAGCATCTCGTAGGCGATGCAGCCGAGCGAGTACAGGTCGGCGCGGCGATCGATCGGGTCGCCCTTGGCCTGCTCCGGCGACATGTAGCGCGGGTCGCCGAACGTCATGCCCAGCGACGTCGACGCCGCGGCGCCGCCGGTCTCGACCAGCTTCGACAGCCCGAAATCGAGCAGCTTGACGAAGTTGGCCTTGCCGCGCCGCACCGACAGGAAGATGTTGCGCGGTCGCAGGTCGCGGTGGACGAAGCCGACCGAGTGGGCGAACGCCAGCGCGTCGCCGACCTGCAGCATGACGTCGACCACCCGCTCGACGTCGAGCCGCTGCTCGCGGGCCAGGGTCTCGTCGAGGGTCTCGCCCTCGAGCAGCTCCATCGCCATGTACAGCCGGCTGTCCGCCGTCCGGCCGAAGTCGTGGATCTCGACGATGTGCTCGTTATCGATCTCGGCGACCGTGGTCGCCTCGCGCCGGAACCGCTCGACCGCGAGGTCGTCGCGCGACAGCTCGTCGTGCAGGACCTTGACCGCGACCTTGCGGCGCAGGGTGACGTGCTCGCCGCGGTACAGGGTGCCCGACTTGCCGTGGCCGATGCGATCGATGATCAGGAAGCGGTCGCCGAGGACCTTGCCGAGCAGCTCGTCCTTGCCCTCCTTGACCCGCGGGCTGCCGCACCCGGGACAGAACATCGCGCTGGGCGCGAGCTCACGGCGGCACGTGTAGCAAGGGACGACGGCGGGGTTCATCGGCGCTGCGGGCATGGGTCCGTTGGGCCGGACCGAACGCCACTATAGCGTACGCGGTGCGGCGGCCAACGACATGGGTGCACGCGGCGGGCCAGGCTGCGACGAGCGGTACGCACGCCGAGTTCGCCCGGAGATCCAGCCGGTTGCCCTCGGGGAGCCCGACCGACCGACAGGAATCCGTAAGAAGGTGTCATCGATCCATCACGGATCCACACCCCGTGGTGTCGCGTTCCATCACGCCCGACGCGACCCGATCAGGACGGCTCGTGCACCGACTCGAGCAGGGCCTCGACCTCGGCCGCGGTGATGACCCCGCGGTCGACCAGCAGCCGGATCAGCGCGTCGAGCTTGACCTCGACGCTCGGCGGCGCCGCCACCGCCGTCGATTCCTCCGGCTCGCCGTCCGCGCGCTGGTGAGGCCGGGTCGACACCTTGACGTCGCCCCCGAACACCCGGCTCGTCCGCCGCACGACCTGCGTGTTCAGCTCCTTGTAGCCGCGCTCGCCCAGCTCCTCGATCGCCGACAGCGGCAGCACCGCGACGTCGACCACCGCGCCGCTGGCCCGCTCGACCTCGGCGATCGCGCCGTGATCGGTCGGGTCGGCCATCGCCAGCCAGATCTCCTTGTCGTCGCCGCCGGGCTCGCCGCCCCGGATCTGCAGCGGCACCACCCGCAGCCGCTTGCACAGCTCGCGCGGCAGCTCGCGCAGGGCCTCGGTGTCGGGCCGGATCGCCCGTGGGTCGATCGCCAGGATCCGCAGCTCGCGCCGGAGCGCACCGACCACCGCGACCTCGTCGACGCCCAGCTCGCGGATCAGCACCACCACCAGCGGCAGCCGCTGCTCGTCGGCCAGCTCCTCGGCCCGGGCCAGGTCGGCCCGCGACACCAGCCCGGCCTCGACCGCGATCTGTGACAGCGTCTTCGACAAGGCTGACCCGGTGGGTGCACCCGAGAAGATTCGAACCTCTGACCTTTGGCTCCGGAGGCCAACGCTCTATCCAGCTGAGCTACGGGTGCGTGCGAGCCGTTCATACCCGGGAAGGGTCGGGCCAGGCAAGTGCGCTCGCACGCATTGCACGCCCTGCCGCTGCCCGGTAGGGTCCCCCGCACCGCGGCGCTGCATGCCGCGCCAGAAGGTCCCATGGAGTCCAAAACGCAAGAGCTCGAGCAGGTGGTCATCCGGTTCGCTGGCGATTCGGGCGACGGCATGCAGCTCACCGGCACCGAATTCACCAAGGCCGCGGCCGAGGCCGGCAACGACATCTCGACGTTCCCCGACTTCCCGGCCGAGATCCGGGCCCCGGCCGGCAGCCTGTTCGGCGTGTCCGGCTTCCAGCTCCACTTCTCGTCGACCGAGATCCACACGCCCGGCGACGCGCCCGATGTGCTGGTGGTCATGAACCCGGCCGCGCTCAAGACCAACCTCAAGGATCTGGTCGCTGGCGGCGTGCTGATCGCCAACAGCGGCGCGTTCGTCGAGGCCAACCTCAAGAAGGCCGGTTACACGGCCAACCCGCTCGAGGACGGCTCGCTCGCGAACTACAAGCTCCACTGCATCGACATCTCGGCGCTCACGGTCGCGGCGCTCGAGGGCTCCGAGCTGTCCAACAAGGAGAAGGGCCGGTCGAAGAACTTCTTCGCGCTCGGCCTGGTGTTCTGGATGTACGGCCGCGAGATCGAGCCGCAGATCAAGCGCATCATGGCGCAGTTCACCAAGCGGCCCGAGTTCGGCGTCGCCAACGTCACGGTGTTCAAGGCCGGCTACCACTACGGCGAGACCGCCGAGGTGTTCCAGACCGTGTTCAGGGTGCCGCCCGCGAAGTTCGCGCCCGGCATCTACCGCAACATCACCGGCAACGAGGCCCTGGCCATGGGCCTGGTGGTCGGCGCCCAGCTCGCCGGCAAGCAGCTCTTCTACTCCGGCTATCCGATCACGCCGGCGTCGTCGATCCTGCACTCGCTCGCCAAGTTCAAGAACTACAACTGCATGACGTTCCAGGCCGAGGACGAGATCGCGGCCATCGGCGCCGCGATCGGCGCGGCCTACGGCGGCTCGATGGCGGTGACCGCGTCGAGCGGCCCCGGCATCGCGCTCAAGGGCGAGGGCCTCGGCCTCGCGCTCATGACCGAGCTACCGCTGGTGATCGTCAACGTCCAGCGCGGCGGCCCGTCGACCGGCCTGCCGACCAAGACCGAGCAGTCGGACCTGTTCCAGGCGCTGTACGGCCGCCACGGCGAGGCGCCGCTGCCGGTGATCGCCGCCCGCTCGCCCGGCGACTGCTTCTACGCCGCGGTCGAGGCCGTCCGCACCGCGATCCGCTACATGACCCCGGTGCTGCTGCTGTCCGACGGCTACATCGCCAACGGCTCCGAGCCGTGGCCGGTGCCCGACGTCCGCAGCCTGCCGCCGATCAAGGTCGAGCATCGCACCGAGGCCGAGGGCTACTTCGTCTACCAGCGCGATCCCGAGACCCTGGCCCGGGCCTGGGTCATCCCCGGCACGCCCGGCCTCGAGCACCGCATCGGCGGCATCGAGAAGGACGCTCTGACCGGCAACATCTCGTACGAGCCCGGCAACCACGCC
>JAYVSF010000562.1:0-1909 GCA_043775605.1 Myxococcales bacterium | reverse complement strand
GCAGCAGGGTTCCTCGCCGGCCGGCGCTGGGCCGTGCGCCGTCAAACGGGCCTGACCCGGCGCCCATCTCTCAAGGTCTGGTCAAGGCGGGCACCGCTTCGGTAAGCAGCCGTCAAGAGGCTGCATCACTCAGCCGATCCAGGAGGGCATGCGGGCCCGCTCGACCTCTCGTCGTCCAGCCCGCGCCGCGCGCCGCCCGGCCGCGTCGGCCCCCGTGCCGGTCGAGGTCATGCTCGACGGCCTCCACGGCTGTGCCTGCTACACGCTGGCCGCCGACGGCACCATCTCGAGCTGGAACGAGGCCGCGGCGCACATGCACGGCTTCACCGCCGCCGAGGTGGTGGGCCACCACGTCGGCATGCTCGAGCTGCGCGAACCCGACGAGACCGGCGACGAGGTCCTCGCCGCAGCCATGCGCGACGGTCGGGTGCACGACGAGGGGCTGCGCCTGCGGGCCGACGCCAGCACGTTCTGGGCCAACGTCGCGGTCACCGCGCTGCGCGACGACGACGGCGGGCACCTCGGCTTCATCGTGATCACCCAGGACCTCACCGAGCAGTTGGCGGCGACCGAGCGGTGGCGCACCGCGCACGCCCGTTCGGCGGCGCTGCTCGAGCACTGGCGCGGTGCCGCGGCGGTGGTCGCCACCGACGGGACCCTCACCTATGCCACCGACGCCCTGGCGGCGATGGTCGACCGGTCGGCCCGCGCCATCACCGGGGTGCCGTTCGCGTCGCTCGTGCGTCGCACCGATGCGGTTCGTCTCGCCGACGCCCTCGCGTCGCTCGGCCCGGCCCGCCAGCACACGACGGTCGAGGTGCGGCTGCAGGGTGAGGGCGAGCACTTCGTCGATGTCGAGCTCGCGCTCACCAACCGCCGTGACGACGCCGACATCGATGGCATCGTCGTGAACGTCTACGACGTGAGCGGGCGCGCCGAGGCGGCGTCCAAGCTGATCTGGGAGAAGCAGCACGACGGCCTGACCGGTCTGGCCAACCGCTCGTTCCTGCTGGAGCGGCTCGCCCATCCACGCCCCGGTGACGCCGACCTGGTCTTCGGTGCCCTGCTGCTCGTGGACATCGACCACTTCGCCACGATCAACGACACGGTCGGTCACAACGCCAGCGACCTCGTGCTCGTGGAGCTGGCCAACCGCATCACCCAGGTGGTGCGCCTGGGCGACGAGGTCGTGCGGGGCGACGGCGACCGCTTCGCCGTCCTCGTCGAGGAACCCATGGCCGCCAGCGACGCCACGGTATTGGCCGATCGCATTCGACGGGTGGCCTCCGATCCGATCACGGGCATCGACGGCCTGTCGGCCCTGACGGTGTCGGTGGGTGTCGCGCTCGGGACCGACAACCACCGGACCGAGCTGCTCCCGGCGGCCGAGACCGCGCTGAAGCTGGCCAAGGAGCGCGGACGCGACCGTACGGAGCTGTTCGAGCCGTCGCTGCGTGCCGAGGCCCACCGCCGCGTCGAGACCGCCCACTCGCTGCGCCACGCCCTCGACGCCGACGAGATGATCGTGCACTACCAGCCGGTGCTCGACCTGGCGACCGAGCGGGTGGTGGGCGCCGAGGCCCTGCTGCGCATCCGCGATGCCGACGGACGCGCCCACCTGCCGACGCACCTCATCGCGGTGGCCGAGGAGACCGGTCTCATCGTGCCCATCGGCCTCATGGTCATCGAGCACGCCTGCCGGCAGATGCAGGACTGGCGCCGCGAGCTCGGGGCGCTGGCGCCGGTGAAGGTCGCGGTGAACGTCGCCCCGCGCCAATGGGCGTCACCCAACCTGGCCCTCGCGGTGGAACGGCTGCTGCGCGACCACGACCTGGAACCCGGTGCACTGTGCCTGGAGATCACCGAGTCGTCCCAGATCGCGACCGACGAGACCGTCACGATCAACATG
>JAYVSF010000561.1:0-9004 GCA_043775605.1 Myxococcales bacterium | reverse complement strand
GTCGCTCCCCCCGCGGTCGCTCCCCCCGCGGGCCGTCAGCCGCCGACGGCGCCGACCCCGGTCACCGGCGCCGGCGCCGCGCACCCGTAGGTTCCCTCGATGGGCCCGGTCCACGTCGTCAAGATGCACGGGCTGGGGAACGACTTCCTCGTCGTCGACGTCCGCGCGCTCGACGCCGCGACCGCCGCGCGGCTGCAGGACCCGGTGACGGTCCGCCAGCTCTGCGATCGCCAGTTCGGGATCGGCGGCGACGGCGTACTCGCGGTCCGGCCGGCTCGCACCGCGGGCGCGGTGGCCGAGATGCGGGTGCTCAACGCCGACGGCAGCGAGGCCGAGATGTGCGGCAACGGCATCCGCTGCGTCGCCCGCTACCTCCACGATCGCGCGGGCGAGCGGGCGACGACTTTGGTCATCGACACCGGCGCCGGTCCGCTGACCTGCGGCTTGACCCTCGTCGACGGCGCGGTCGACACCGTGACGGTCGACATGGGCCGGCCGCGGCTGACCCGCGCCGAGATCCCGATGGTGGGGCCGGGCGACGAGCGCTGCATCGAGGCGGCGATCGCGCTCGGCGGCCACGAGCACCGGGTCACCACGGTGTCGATGGGCAACCCGCACGCGGTCGTGTTCGTCGACGACGCCGCCACCGCGCGCACCCTGGCCGAGACCCTGGGCCCGTCGCTCGAGACCCACGCCTGGTTCCCGCGCAAGACCAACGCCGAGTGGTGCCACGTCGCCGGCCCCGACGTCCTCGACCTCGCGGTCTGGGAGCGCGGCTGCGGCATCACCCTCGCCTGCGGCACCGGCGCCTGCGCCACCGCGGTCGCCGCCTGCCTGACCGGCAAAGCCGAGGTCGGCCGGGAACTCACCGTCCGCTTGCCCGGCGGCGCGCTCGCGATCACGGTCACCCCCGACTACGCGACCGTGCTCATGCGCGGCCCCGCGCGCTTCGCCTTCGACACCGACGTCGACCTCGACGTCATCGCCGCCGCCGCCCGCCCCTCCTGACGTCGGCCGCGGTCGGCGGGTAGGGGCCGGGTTCCGACGCGTCGAACCCGCGGCCGTCGACGCGTCGAGCGGTGGGGCCGCGCGCGGCGGGCGGTTGGATACCGGGCACTTCGGCCGCGCGGCGCAGGAGGCACGTGCGCTGCAATTCATCGGTTCACAGCCGGGGACGCACCGCCCGTCGCGCGTGCGGGCCGCGGGCCGGGGCTCACCACCACCCACCCAGGAACCGACCATGTCGATCACGATCAAGCAGCTCGCCTCCTCGCTCCTTCTCGCCGCCGTGGCCGCGCTCACGGCTGGTGCCTGCACGTCGGCCGAGCCGGTCGCGACCGAGGCGTCGGTGCGGCCGGCCCGCCCGGCGATCGATCTGGCGCTGGACGCGATCGAGGTCGCCGGGCCCGATGGTCCGCGTACCGAGATCCAGATCCCGGGCGATCCGCCGGTCGTCATCCCGGGCGGCGCCTGCGCGTGCAAGACCGCCGAGTGCCGCGCCGACTTCGTGCGCGAGACGATGGGCTGCGGCATCTGCGTCACGTTTCAGCTGCGCGGGCCAAAAGGTCGGCGCGTGCGCGATCGATCGCCTCGTACACCACGCCCATGCCGCCGTGGCCGAGCTCGCTCACCATCTCGAAGCGCGCGGTGCCACCAAACTCGGCCGCGATGGTCATCGACCGTCGCTGCGTAGCATCGCCGCCCTCGCCGCCGCCTCGCACGGTGATCGCAGGTCCGCGCCCGATGCTTGTTCAGCCGCTGAGGTCAGATCAGAACAGGCGGCCCTGGCCGGCCGACGAGCCGCCCGAGGGCGCCTTGGCCGGGGCGGTGAGGCCCATGTGGGCGTAGCCGGCGGCGGTGGCGATGCGGCCGCGCGGCGAGCGGGCGACGAAGCCGACCTGCAACAGAAACGGCTCGACGACTTCCTCGAGCGTGCCGCGCTCCTCGGACAGCGACGCCGCGATGGCCTCGATGCCGACCGGGCCGCCGTCGAAGCGCTCGCAGACCACCGTGAGGTACGCGCGATCGAGCGAGTCGAGGCCGAGGTGATCGACCGCGAGCCGATCGAGCGCGCCGGCGGCGACCCGGGCGTCGATCGAGCCGTCGCCCTCGACCGCAGCGAAGTCGCGGACCCGGCGCAGGAGCCGGTTGGCGATGCGCGGCGTGCCGCGGGCCCGGCGGGCGATCTCGATCGCGCCGGGTCCATCGATGGCGATGCCGATCAGCCGCGCCGAGCGACGGACGATCGCCGTCATGTTGTCGAGATCGTAGTAACGGAGCTGCCAGTGGAAGCCGAAGCGATCGAGCAGCGGCGCCGACAGCAGGCCCATGCGGGTGGTGGCACCCAGCAGCGTGAAGCGCGGCAGTTGCATGGTGACGGCCTTGGCGTGGGGCCCGTCGCCGATGAACAGGTCGAAGCGGAAGTCCTCCATCGCCGGGTACAGGTTCTCCTCGACGATCGGCGACAACCGGTGGATCTCGTCGATGAACAGCGCGTCGCGCTCGCCGAGCGAGGTGAGCAAGCTGGCCAGCATGCCCTTGTGATCGATGGCCGGGCCGCTGGTCACGACCAGGTTGACGCCGAGCTCGTTGGCGATGACGTGGGCGAGCGTGGTCTTGCCGAGGCCGGGCGGGCCGGCGAACAGGAAGTGATCGAGCGGCCAGCCGTTGTCGCGAGCGGCCCGCACGCTGACCTTGAGGTTGTCGATCAGCTCCTTCTGGCCGATGTACTCGTCGAAGGTGCGCGGCCGCAGCTCGGCCTGCCAGGTTCGCTCGCTCGAGCGCTCGCCGGCGTCCTTGACCTCGGGCGAGGACTCGGTCGGCGCTGCGGCCACCGGGGTGACCGCCGGGCTGTCGACATGCTTCTTGCGGGCCATGCGACGATGGTTCCTTAGCGCGGCATGTTGCGCAGCGCTTGCCGGAGCAGGACCTCGATGGTGATCCCGGGGGTGAAGTCGAGCTCGACGACCGCGGCCTCGGCCTCGACCGGCTTCCAGCCCATCGCGCACAAGGCCGACACCACCTCGTCGAGCACGCGCGGCCGACTCGGGCGACCAGCGCCGGCGGCGCGGGCAGCGGGTCGGATGGCGCCGCTCGCGGTCCAGGTCAGGAGCAGGGCCTCGCACTTCTCACGCAGCTCGACCACCAGCAACTCGGCTGTCTTCTTGCCGACGCCCTTGATCTTGGTGAGCCCGGCGGTGTCCTCACGCGCGATCAGCTCGGCGATGGCGCGCGGGTCCGCCCCGCCCGACAGGATCGCCATCGCCGAGGCCGGGCCGACGTTCTTCACGGTGATCAGGTGGTCGAACAGCTCGCGCTCGGCGGCGGTGAGAAAGCCATACAGCGCGATCTTGTTCTCCTGGGCATGGGTGAACACGCGCAGGGTCACCAGCTCGCCGCCGATCGGCAGCCCGCCGAGGGTGTAGCCCGAGCACGTCACCAGGTAGCCGACCCCGCCGCAGTCGACGATGATCTGGTTGCCGTCGCGTGAGGCGAGCGTGCCGTGCAGCCGCCCGATCATCGCGCCACCACCACCGGCGCGACCTTGGCCGACCGGGTCCGACTGGCGGCGACCGCGGCCCCGGCGCTCATCCGGGCGTGGACGATCGCGAGCGCGAGCGCGTCGGCGGCGTCGGCCCGCGGCGGCGTGCGCAGCCCGACCAGCGCCGCGACCATGCGCGCGACCTGGTCCTTGTCGGCGCGGCCGCGGCCGGTGATGAGCTTCTTGACCAGCGGCGCGGTGTACGACGCCACCGTCAGCCCGCGCAGGCCGGCGACCGCGAGCGCCATGCCGCGGGCCTGGGCCAGGGCCAGGGCGGTCTTGGGGTTGATCCGCGAGAACACCGCCTCGAGCGCGACCACCGTCGGCGCGAGCTCGTCGATGACCTCGCCCAGGCCGCGCGCGATCTCGCCGAGCCGGGCCTCGGCCGGATGATCCTCGGGCGCGGTCACCACGCCGCACTCGACGTAGACCAACTGCTCGGCCTGGACCAGCACCATGCCGTAGCCGCACACCCGGCTGCCCGGATCGATCCCGAGGATTCGCACGTGGGGCCGAGCCTACTTGCTCCCTCTGACGGCGGCCATCGCGGTCGAGAACGGGCGAGCGACCGTGGCACGACCACGGCAGGCTCCGTCCCCTCGGTCGCATGGTGAAGACCAGACCCCTCGAGCAGCGCGCGCGGCCTGGTTGACGGGGTGCAGCCCAAAGACGGCCGTGGCGCGCCCACCGTCCCCTGGGTATCCTCGGCGAATGTCGCGCGTACTCACCTGGAACGGTCGAGATGTGCCGGCCGAGCTGCGCGAACTGCCGGCTGGCCGTTACCTGGTCGAGGAGCTCGACGAAGCCGAGTTGTCACCTGACCAGGAGGCCGGGATCGAACAGGCGCTGCAGTCGTACCGCCAGGGCCATGGCGTGGACAGCGAGCGTGCACGCGCGATCATCGCCGCCGCGCTCCGCCGGTGAAGGTCACGTACACACTCGAGGCCATCGCCGATCTCATCGAGATCTTCGGCTATCTCGGCGACCGCGATCAGTCCAGCGCAACGCGGCTCGAGCAGCGCATCTACGACAAGATCGCTCGTCTGGCCGCACAGGACTTCGAGGGGGCAGCGCTCGTCCTTCGCTCTGGCGCTGTGGTGCGCTCGTGGCCGGTCCCGCCGCTACGCGTGTACTACCAGCGCCACACTGAAGAGCTGCTGATCGTGCGCGTGTACCACCAGGCCCGGCGGCCGATCACGAAGCCTTCGCGCAAACGCCGTTGATGGCCGAGAGCGCGCTGGGGGGCGTGGCGGGTCAGGGCGCGCGCGCGCGCGCCGAAGATGGCGGTGCCGATGCGGACCAAGGTCGCGCCGCAGGCGATGGCGACGGCGAAGTCGGCGCTCATGCCCATCGACAGGTGGGGCAGCGGCGAGGCGGCGGTGGCGAGGCGGTCGCGGAGGTCGCGCAGCGCGGTGAACATCGGCCGGAGCTGCTCGGGATCGTCGGCGGGCGGCGGCATGGTCATCAGGCCGTCGACGCGCAGGCCGGGCGCGGCGCGCAGGCCCGCGATCAGCGCGGCGGCGCCGGCGGGATCGACGCCCGACTTCTGGGCCTCGCCGCCGACGTTGATCGCGGCCAGCACCGGCTGCACCGCGCCCAGCGCCAGGGCCCGGCGGCCGAGTTCGACGCCGAGCTCGATCGAGTCGACGGCGTGGACCAGCGCGACCTTGCCGGCGACCATCCGCGCCTTGTTGCGCTGCAGCCGGCCGATGAAGTGCCAACGCGGCGCGCAGCGGACGAGGCCTTGCTTGCCGAGGAGCTCCTGGGCGTAGTTCTCGCCGACGTCGGTGGCACCGGCCGCGACCACCTCGTCGATCGCGCTGGCCGGGTGCAGCTTCGACACCGCGACGATGGTGACCTCGGCGGGCGAGCGGCCGGCGGCCACGCACGCGGCCCCGACGTCGGACTCGACCGCGCGCCAGCGCTCTGCGATGGTGGTCATGCCGGCTGGCCCTGCGCCATGCGGACCTCGGCCGCGCCTGTCGCGCGTAGCAGCTCTACGACCTCGGCCAGCGGCAGGCCAATGACGTTGGTGACCGAGCCGCGGACCGCGCGGACCAGCGCGCCGGCGATGCCCTGGATCGCGTAGGCGCCGGCCTTGCCGCGCCACTCACCTGAGGCCACGTAGTCGGCGATCGCGGCCTCGTCGAGCGCGACCACGTCGACCTCGGTCGTGACCTGGAGGGTGTGGGTGGACTCCGGCCCGTGCAACGCGACCGCGGTGGTCACCTGGTGCGTGCGCCCGGCCAGGCGCCGCAGCATCGCGGCGGCCTCGTCCTCGGCGGCTGCCTTGCCGAGCACCGCGTCGTCGATCACGACGATCGTGTCGGCGGCCAGCACCCACTGGCCGACCCGGTGCAGCGCAGCGGCGGCCTTGGCGGCCGCGACCCGCCGCACATAGACCAGCGGCGCCTCGCCGGCGTACACCGACTCGTCGACGTCGGCCGGCCTCACCGTCAGCGCCACACCGACGCGCTCGAGCAGCTCACGTCGGCGGGGCGAGGCCGAGGCCAGGACCAACATGCTCACTGCTGCGGAGGGTAGCCGCCGCCCTGCGGGGGGTAGCCGCCGCCCTGCGGGGGGTAGCCGCCGCCCTGCGGAGGGTAGCCCGGCGGCGGACCACCAGGACCAGGACCGTAGCCGCCCGGCCCCGGCGGCGGATAGCCACCAGGCGGACCACCCGCGCCCTTACCCTTCACCATGTCCATGATCGAGTCGTACGCGGCCGGCGCGGTCAGCATCAGCACGCCGAAGTACGCGAGCCAGGTCAGGAGGCCGCGCGCCATCTTCAGGAGCACGACGAGGAGCGGCAGCTTGATGTGGACGATGAACGCGAGGCCCATCAGCACGACCTGCACCGGCATCCACAGCAAGAGGACCGCGGTGATGTGGGGCGCGAACGCGTCGATGGCCTGCAGCGCCGGCGGCAGCTTCTGCGGCGGCACGATGAACAGGATCGAGGCCATGCCGACGAGCAGGACGAGGATGAAGAGGATGTTGTGGACGATCGCGAGCGCGCCGGACGGGAAGCTGAGCGCATCGATGAACGGGATGAGCAAGCACCCGGCGCCGATCGCGATGATGATGCGCGCGATCTGGTCCCGCGGGTTGGCGAGCCGGGCCAGCAGGCCGAATACCAGCGTGCTCATGCCGATCGGATAGAGCGCGTTGAAGCCGGTCTCGCCGGCCATGCCGATACCGATGCCGTTGATGAGCACGCCGGCGTAGGACACGCCGAACGGCAGCCACTGCAGCACGATGGGCGGCACCTGCTGGCGGATGTTGGGCGGCGCGATCGCGACCAACAGGTAAGCGCCACCGGCGACCAGCGGCCAGATCATGCCGCGGAAGGTGTTGCCCTTGAACGCCCACAGGAACGGGCTGAACGAGAACGGCACGAAGATCGACGCGAGCACCGCGATGCCGAGGAACGTCAGCGCCATGCGCTGCAGGCTGACGTCACGGAGCTTCGCCAGCGGGACGCCGAACAGCGTGCCCGGCGCCGACTGCGGCAACCGGCGCGCGAAGTCGTCCATCGGGCCGGGCAGATCTTGCTGCGGCGCGCCGTATGGGTTCGGCGCGCCAGGACCGGGGCCGTAGCCGGGCGGCGGACCACCAGGACCGGGGCCGTAGCCGGGCGGTGGACCACCAGGGCCAGGCCCCATCGGGCCACCAGCGTAGCCGGGCGGCGGACCACCAGGACCGGGGCCGTAGCCGGGCGGTGAATTGCCGGGTCCCATCGGACCACCGGGACCAGGACCGTAGCCAGGGGGCGGACCACCCGGACCCGGGCCCATTGGACCCGCGGGATAGCCGGGCGGCGAGACGCCGACGCCGGCAGCAGGACCGGGACCGTAGCCGGGCGGCGGACCACCAGGACCACCCGGGCCAGGACCGTAGCCAGGCGGCGGACCACCGGGACCACCGGAACCACCCGCGAAACCGGGCGGCGGACCACCGGGACCACCCGCGAAACCGGGCGGCGGACCACCAGGACCACCGGGACCCGGACCGTAGCCGGGCGGCGGACCACCGAGCGAACCTTGTGGCGGACCGGCGGGTGGCGCGAAGCCGGGCGGCGGACCCGCAGGCGGCGCGAACCCAGGCGGCGGTCCCGCAGGCGGCGCGAACCCAGGCGGCGGTCCCGCAGGCGGCGCGAAGCCGGGCGGCGGTCCCGCAGGCGGCGCGAAGCCGGGCGGCGGCTGCACGGGCGCTGAAGCCGGCGGGGCCGGCATCGGCGCGGCCAAGACCGGCGGCGCGGCGGGCGGTGGCCCTCCTGGCGTCGGTCCGAGCTGCGCCACGACCGGCAGGCCGTTTGGCCCGAGCTTCGGCGCGGCATAGCCGAACATGGTCTTCGCGGGGCCGCCGGACGGTCCCGCAGGTGCCGCCGGCATGGGCCGGCCGCAGGTTCCACACGCCGGAGCGGTGGTCAGCACGGCCGCGCCGCAGAAAGGGCAGGGCCTGGTTGGAGTCGCCATTCTCGAGGTCTCCCCGTTGAGCCGCGCAACCCTAACGCGCCGCGTCCGGGGGGTCAACGCGGCCGGGGCCCCATCGCCGTCGACGAGCTGCGACCCTGCGACCGCGCGAGCGTCACCGCCAGCGTGGCCAGCGCGCCCCCGCCGGTGCTATGCATCGGCTCGTGCCGCGACGTCTGCCGTTCCCCGACGAGCGCCGCGGTGAGCCGGTCGAGATCTCGCTCGATGGCGCGCCGGTCCGCGGCTTCACCGGCGAGAGCCTGGCGGCGGCGCTGCACGCCGGCGGTCGCCGCGCCCTCGCTCGCTCCCTCAAGTACCACCGGCCGCGCGGCCCGTTCTGCTTCGATGGCCACTGCAGCGGCTGCCTGGTCCGCATCGACGGCGTGCCCAACCTGCGCGCGTGCCAGGTGCCGTGCACCGCCGGCGCCGAGGTCCGCAGCCAGAACGCCTTCCCGTCGGCGGAGCACGACGTCCTCGGCGCGGTCGACGTCGTCTTCCGGCGCGGCATGGATCACCACGGTCTGATGACCGGCACCCGGCTCGGCAACCGGCTCGCCAACCGGGTCGTGCGCACCCTGTCGGGGCTGGGCACCCTGCCCGACCGCCCGGGACCGGCCGCCGGCGCGGTCGAGGGACTCGACGCCGACGTCATCGTGATCGGCGGCGGACCGGCCGGCCTCGCCGCGGCGCTGGCCGCGCGCACCGCCGGCGCCGACGTGATCCTGATCGACGAGCAAGCCCGGGCCGGCGGCTGCCTGCGCGCCGATCCCCGCAGCGGGCCCACCGAGGCCGAGCGACGGCGGGCCGAGGTCGTGGCCGCCGGCGTCCGCCTGTGCGAGGGCCACACCGCGATCGGCGTGTTCCCCGAGTACGGCGACGATTCCCACGCCGGCGGCACCGTGATCGCGGCCGGACCGTCGGCGCTGGTCCACCTGCGGGCCCGGGCCTGGGTGTGGGCCACCGGCGGCTACAGCGTGAACCTGCCGTT